>DASZKQ010000359.1:0-6148 GCA_035552835.1 Mycobacterium sp.
CGAGAGTCTCCGTCGTCGACGTCATACTCCCGACGGTGACCGGGCCACTCTGCTAAACGGCAAATCTTTAGTTACTGAAAGGCAAATGATGGTCGAAAAGAAAACGCCGCGCGCCACTTCTCAGCGCGACGCCGTCGAACATATCCGTGAAGGCGAAACGTTTTTTGTGAATTTGCCAGTAATTGGTCGGGTCGAAATTCCGCGGCCAGATCAGCTCGCATACTACGGCGGTCTGGCCGCCCTGGCCGCGTTCGAGCTGATCGACTGGCCGGTCGCGGTCGTCATCGCAGCCGGCCACATCATGGCCACTAACCACCACAACCGCCTGCTCGAGGAGCTCGGTGAGGCGATGGAAGAGATTTAGCTCGCGTTCCCTTGCAGGACGCGGCGCGCGGTCTCGACGTCGTGGTGAATCGGCAGACACATCAATTCGGCCACCCTGTACATAAAGCTATCCGGCGACAAAACGAGGACGATAGCGTTTTGTTCGAGCAGCCGATCCAGCGCCGCGAATCCGGCGCTATCCAAGTATTTGACCGGGCTCAATTCGAGGATGATGGGCCGGGTGCCCGGCACGGCCAGCACCGACCGGGTGAACTCCTCGACATTGGTCACGTCGACCTCACCGGTGACTGTTACTGCGGCGGGGGTGGCCGCCCCCGCGCCGTTCTGGGAGTTCTGCAGCTGGAAAACCGCGCGGGTCATCGTGTCATGCCCTGCACCAAGCTGGCCTCCGAGACAACTGCATGTTGGAACGTCAGGATAATCCGAGTGCCGTGAGCCGTGCGCACGGTCCTCACGTGGTCGGCAAGTCCGTTGATCATGGTGAGCCCTCGCCCACCCCGCAGACTACGTTGGCTAGCCGAGGAATCGCCCGACCACCGGCCGGTATCACTGACCGTCGCGGTGACGGTGCGACCGCGCACGAAAGCCTCGATGGAGATCGTCCTGTGCGAATCGCCATCGCTGCCATGCTCGATCGCATTGCTCACGGCCTCTCCGGTGGCCAGCAGGATGTCGACTGCCCGACGCGGATCTGCCGCGATACCGGTGAGCCAATCACCCAGCTGGTGCCGGGCTTCTGGGATATTCACCGGCGCGGCGCGCAGCACGGTGGCGAAACTGCGTGCCCAGGTGTGGTTGGGACGCACCGCCAACAGGACGACGTCGTCGGTGTAGCCGCCGGGCGGGGCCATCCGGTAGAGCAAGTCGTCACAAAACTCCCCGACCGGCAATTCGGCACGATAGGCGGCTGCGGCCTGGAGCCGCGCGAATCCTTGATCGAGTGTCTCGCCCGGCCGCTCGATTAGTCCGTCGGTGTAGAGCAACAGCAGGCTGCCCGCCGGCAACTCGTCTGCTGCCGTATTGGGCTTGAGGGGGCTTTCCGATGCCGCGACCGGGGGACGTCGGCCGCGGGTAAGAAAAACCGGCGGTTGGTCCGGCATCACCAGCAATGGGTAAGGATGACCCGCGCAGGTGTAGCTGATGCTGGAGCTGGCGTCCGACGTTCCTGGTTCTCCGGCGTCGATCACGGCATAGCTGACCGTCGCGCAGCGCGCACCGGGGATTGCCGCCGCATACCTGTCCAGCGAGGCGAGCACCGCGTCCGGGTCCGCGCCGGTCAGGGCGGTAGCGGCAACTGCGGCACGGAGTCTGCTCATCACGATCGCGGCGGGTAGACCGTGTCCGACGACGTCGCCGACGGATATCGCGATCTGACCCGGTCGCTGCAGCGGCATTACCAGATACCAGTCGCCGCCGACGCGCATCGCTTCGCCGCCGGGCTGATACACAGCCGCCACCACCGCGGCCGTTGACCCGCGGTCCAGATCGAGTAGGTGCTCTTGGAAGTCGACGGCGATCCGATGCTCGCGCTGTGCGCTGCGGACCCGGCCCAGAGCCGACTGGGTGAGTTCCGTGGTCCGGGCGAGCATTTCGAGCTCAGCGGGATTGAAGTCCCGCGGTGTGGGCCATAGCAACCCAAGGGAACCGATCACGTTGCCGTCATCACCACGCAATGGCTGGCTGACGCACGCCCGGACGCTGTCCGCGGTCTCCTGCACCACGTGGCCATAACGCGGGGCCAGGGCCAATGTATCGGTGATGACCATCCGCTGACCGGACTTGATGACGTCGATCGGCACCAGCGGCGTGTCCAGGGTGGCGACGTGGTAACGGTCGCGGAATTCCGCGGGCACCGGACCGGCGTACTCGAAGCGGACGTTGTTCTGCTCGACGTCGAGGAGACCGATCACGACGACTGCGGCACCACCCGAACCGAGCGGAGAGGCCAGCAGCGCCTCGGCGATTCCGGAGACCGAGTCGGCGGCCTGCAACGCGGCATCGAGTTGAGCCGCAGCGGAGGTATGCCGAAGCTCGGCTTCACGCTGTTGCTGACCGGCACGTTCGCGGCTGGTGGCGGACAACCGCGCCGCGACCCGCTCGACCAGCTCCTGTGAGCGGAAGGGTTTGGGCAGATAGTCATCCGCGCCGCCGGCGTAGCCTTCGCTGACGGCCTCGGTTCCGGCCCGGGCGGAGAGCATGACGATCGGAGTGGCGGCCAGTTCTGGATCGCCACGAATCGAGGAGACGAAGTCGAAGCCGTCGAGCTTGGGCATCATCACGTCGGTCACGATGGCGTCCGGGCGAAGCTCACGTGCGGTCCGCAGGGCCGCTTCGCCATCGGCGACCAGAACCGTTCTCCAGTGCGTCGACAACACCCGCTCCAAGTGAGCCCGCATGTCGGCATTGTCGTCGGCGATCAACACCAGTTCGCGGTTGTCGTCACTGGGCACGGTCTCGGTTGGCAGCGGCGCCACCCATTGACCCGCCTCGACGACGTACGGGTTGTCCAATAGATCGGCCGGTGAATGCTCGATCGGAGTGCCGGCAAGCGATTTGGGCAGCGTGATGGCAACAGTGGTGCCGCGGTGCAGTTCGCTGGCGATCTGCAAACTGCCGTGTTGAAGTTCCACCAGCCCGCGTACCAGCGACAGCCCGATTCCGGTGCCTTCCACACTGCGGCCCAGCGCGGTGTCGGCCCGAAAGAAGCGTTGGCCCAGCTGTTTTAGGTCCACCTCGGCTATACCGACTCCGGTATCGCAGACGCTAACGAGGACCCGGCCGGATCGCCCGCCTCCTCGGGCCCCTGCCTGACCCGCATCGTCGCCAAGCGGCGCGTCGTCAGGCGGCGCGTCGCCGCTGTGCACCGTGACGGTGATCGAGCCGCTCAGCGTGTATTTGACCGCGTTGGACATCAGGTTGAGCATGATGGTTTCCCACATGTCCGGGTCGATGTCGGCCAGTGCCTGACGGCAGTCGAGGACAAGTTCAAGCCCGGCTGGCTCGCACAGTTCGGTGAACGATGACGCGATCTGCGACGTCAGCGCCCCGACATCGGTGCACACCAATCTCGTTGTGGCGCGGCCTGCTTCGATACGGGAGAACTGCAGCAGCGAGTCGACCAGGCGCAGCAGCCGCCCCGCGTTACGCCGAGCCGTTTGCAGCCGCTCGGCGAGGACCGTGGACGAGTCGACGTCGGCCAGCGCGTCTTCAAGCGGTCCCAGCAGCAAAGTCAGCGGCGTGCGGAATTCGTGGCTGACATTGGTCAAAAACGCCGTCTTGGCGCGGTCCAGTTCGGCCAGCGCATCCGCGCGCTGCCGCTGCTGCTCGTGAGAGATCACCGAGGCCAGCGCGGAGGACAGTTGGTCGGCGAGCAACTGACAAAAGCCACGGTATTGCGCATCCAGCGGGCACCGCGGATTCGTTCCGACGACCAGTGCCCCCGCGATCGCATTGTCTCCCAGCGGCAGTACCAGCGCCTGGTCCGGGCAGTCGGCGTCCAACACCTCGTCGAGACCGCGAATCACCGACGCCACGTCATCGATGATTTGCACTTCCGCCCGTGATCGCGCTATCGGCTTCCAGTCGGTGAGCTTTCCCAGCGTGGGCGGCAGCAGCGGAAGCACCGACGGTGTTGCTCCGCGCAAGGCGATTTCGGCCGCGTCCACACCACTGACGTAGGCCGCGACGAACGTTACGTCCGGCTGGTCGGCACAGACCGAGACCGCTGTGCTCACCGCGTCGTCGACGGTGCGGGTTTCCATCGTCGCCGAGGCCACCGCATTGAGTAGATGCAGGCGCCGCTCGCTGATCACCCGCTCGGTGGTTTCCCAGGATGGGCAGAAAATCCCGTAGATCTGGCCGTTTCCTCCGACCAGGGGGCTGTAGGTAAAGGTGAAGTAGCGTTCCTGGCGTCGGCCGCCGGTCACCATCGGCAGCATCAAGTCATGCGACCAGGTCGCCTCGCCGGTGGCAATGACGCTGGCCAGCATCGGGCTGATCGACTCCCAGATGTCCCACCACACAAATCGGCCACGCCGGCCCAGCGCGGCGGGGTGTTTGTCACCGAGGATCTGGATATAGGCGTCGTTGTACACCAGAAACAGGTCGTCGGCGCCCAACCACAAGACGATCGGGAATCGCGAGGTCAACACCACCGCGACAGCCGACCGTACCTCGGCCGACCACGCTACCGGCGACCCCAATGGGTGCGCGGCCCAGTCGAATTCCGCGAATAGCCGGCCCATCTCGCCGCCCAGCGCGACGGCCGTGGCAAGGTCGGGTGGCAGTTCCTGCGGCTCGCGTCTCCAGTCGCGGCGGGGTCCGCTCACTGCTCCTGCTCGGTATCACGGCCTTGCAGCGCATCGGTCAGCGTGGGATAGAGCTCGAGCACGGTGTCCAAGTTCGTCATCTCGATCGGGCGAACCACCAGTCCATTGTCGGCAACCAGCCGGACGGACGTCCCGGCGTCCAGCCCATGTCGGTGGCATTCGAGGACGGCGTTCAGTCCGGCGCTGCCGAAGTAGGTGACGGCCTGCAAATCGATGATGAGCAGTCGAGAGGCTTGGCTCCCGGCCTGCTGCAGCGCGGCAGCCAGCTGTGCGGTGAGATTGCCGGCGGTGCTGGAATCCACTTCGCCCTTGGCCTGCACTACGACAGCTTCCGGCCGCACCTCATAGTCGACAATCAACAAATCCATCGCGTTCACCCGCTTCAATGCACCGCCAGATGCAATGCCGTGGCGGCTTACCGTCCGCGGCTTTGTCGAGCCTAACCGGCGACCCGGTTATGCGTTGGGTTCACCTGGAATGCGCTCGTGCACGGTCAATAGCAGATGGTCGAAGGCACTTTGCACTTCCGCCGACGGCGGTGGCAGCGTGGCGATTTCGTCGAGGAGCTGCTTGGCCAGCGCGCGCAGTTTGGTGTTGGTCTCTTGCGACCGCCACCGCAGCACACCGAAGGCTTGCTCGGCGCTGACCCGGTAAATGGCCATCAGGGCACCTTTGACCTGCTCGATCACCGCGCGAGCCTCGAACAGGTCTGGCAGCGCTTCGTCGAGGGCCACCTGGCGGGTCTCGACGAAGGCGGCGGTCAGGTCGATGTAATAACCGGCGGTTCCGACCACTGCGCCCGCCTCGTCAGCCATCCGATCGGCCACCACGATCGCATCGTGCTCATTGCCGCCCACGTCGATAAAGCGGTGCCGGCTGGAAAACGAGCTCTTGGAATGCAGGGCCCGGTCGAGCAGGTCCTGAACGTGGTCCCGGTCTTCTGGATGTTTGTGCGACAGCAGCAGTTCCGTCGTCGGCCTGACGCAGCCGGGCTCATAGCCGTGCATGATGGCTACCTCGTCGGACCATTCCCAACGCTGCCCGACAAACCAGAACCGGAAGGCACCCACGCTGAGGGCGTCGGCGTCGGCGTGGGTGCTCGTTGCAAGAGTTTCGGAGGCCTCGTGCACGTTCACGATCATTCCACCGTTGAGGAGACCTTGCCCACGGATTAGCCACGATGCGCAGGCGTTCGCGCAAACCCTGGCAAGCACTAATCGGCGCAGCTAAATTCTTCGCCCCTGCTACTGCCCCGCCGCCGTCCCGCTGCGCTAGCGTGGACCACACGACAACGCGGGAGCGCACGCCCAGTGCGCTGAGAGGACGGCTCGGGGCCGTCGACCGTACGAACCTGATCGGGTAATGCCGACGTAGGGAGGATGAACAATGACCGTGACCGTCGAACCATCGGTGACCACCGGACCCATCGCGGGCAGCAGCAAGGCTTATCACGACCTGGACGCGGTGCCGGGAGC
>DASZKQ010000360.1:0-3879 GCA_035552835.1 Mycobacterium sp.
AGTGAACATCGCGCCGCCGGCAGACGCCGTCACTCACCTATGCTTTGCCGGTGAACGGTAGACGGTGCCCGGACGGATTCCGGTGTCGCGCAGCGGTTCCAGCCCGGGCCACCTCGGCACCGGAGACAACCCCTGGACACAGGGCAACACGTATTGGGTGACGCGGACGCTACCGCCAGTAGCAGCGAGGATCCCAACGCCCATACCTGAGCACGCGGGCGGATCAGCGCAGTACCAGCGCCGGGTCGCCGCGACGTCGGTACACCGAACCGAACCGCGCGTCGATGCGCAACCAGGCCGGCAGCGTACGGACCCGGACGATCTCGTCGGCGTCGACAGCCTCGGATGACTGCGGCAGGAAACCCATTGCGGTCAAAGCGAACACGCACCGCATCGGGACGCCAACGCTGACATCGCCCGAGCTGACCCGGATCACCTCCTGGTCGAGCAGCGATACCGGTGGACCCTGCGGACCGCCGTGCTCTTTGGCCAGCTCGGCGCCGCGCTGCGCCAAATCCAGCATTAGGCGTGCCGGTACGTCGTCAAGGTGGGTGAAACCTGAGTCCGGCGGCAACGCACCCCGCCACGCGGAATCCATCGGGAAGCCGGGATTGACGTACCCGGAGCTGTCCATCGCGGCCAGTCCACGTGCCAATTCGTCTGCGCCGATGGATAGGTCGTCGGGCCGCAGGCTGCCGGCCACCACCCGGCTGGCCAGCACGTCGAAGCCGGTGACCGCCCAAGCGGTGAATGCCCCGCCCGGACGAGTGCGCAGCCGGATGACCGCGGCGGGATCGAGTCGCGCGGCCCGTGCGACGAACGCGGACAAGTCCGCCCGGTGCGCGGCCATGGATTCTGGGCCCAGCCACAGTCCCCGCTCGGCTACCGGAGACACCGCTGCAGGTACTCCCGATGGTGTGGCGACAAGCGCCGCAGCCGCTGCTCGTCGATGTGGAATGCGGCCAGTTGCGACTCGGCGATTACGGCGGGCTTCGACTCCGGGTCGGCGTTGACCGAACGCACTTCGTAGCCGAGCGTGAAATCGACCGCTCGCAAGCGTTTCACCCACATGGTGACCTGCAGCGGCGAATCAGCCAGCCGCAGCTGACCTTTGTAGGTGACTCGCACATCGGCGATCAGCAGACCGATGCTGGTGATGTCGGCACCGAACGCGTGCGAAAGGAACGGCACGCGAGCCTCTTCGAGGATCGTGACCATGGTCGCGTGGTTGACGTGCTGGTACATGTCGATGTCCGACCAGCGGACCGGGACAGCTGCCACGAATCCGGTGCTCACCCAGACGATCCTCGCCCGCTGGTGCGCGTCATGCGGCGAATCTGCCGTGCCGCCACCGACAGGGTGGCCAAATCCTTCTGGCCGCTCTCGTAGATCTCGGTCAGCGTCCGGCGCGCGCGCTCCACCCGCGAGGCGCTCGTGTGCTCCCATTCGGCGATCTTCTCTTCGCCGCTTTCGTCGGGTTCGCCAACGGCGAGCACGTCGAAACACAACGTCCGCAGTGACGCGTAGATGTCGTCACGAATCGCCAAGCGCGCCAACGAGTGCCAGCGATCGCGGCGCGGCAGGGCGGACACCGCGGTCAACAGACCGTCGGTGCCGAGGTCGTCCATCAGCGCGAAATAGGTTTCGGCGACCTCGGCGGGATCGCGGTCGTCGATGTCGGCGATATCGATGATGTCGAGCAAGCTGTACCGGTACAAACCGGCGGC
Source organism: Mycobacterium sp. (assembly GCA_035552835.1). Lineage (GTDB taxonomy): Bacteria > Actinomycetota > Actinomycetes > Mycobacteriales > Mycobacteriaceae > Mycobacterium. Next base: position 1,728 of record DASZKQ010000360.1, read on the forward strand.
CACCATGTAGCCAAGGTCCTCGGATGCGCCTTGTGCGACGAATTCACCGGCTTCCTTTTCCACGATCGCTTTGTCGTCACCGCGCAGCCACTCCGACATGCGCGGTGTCAGCGTTTCCACCTTCTTGGCGAATCGGTTGATTTCGGCGCCGACCGCCAACGGCTGCGGCCGGTAGTTGAGTAACCAACGCCCGGCACGGTCGATCAGCCGTCGCGTATCCAATGTCATCCGATCGGACACCGTGATCGGCACATCGGCCGCACGGATACTGTGCCACAATTGCTCAATCCCGAAGATGGCGTCTGTTGCCGCATAGGTACGTACCGCATCCACCGGGCTGACACCGACGTCCTCGACGATCCGGTAGTCGTAGCTGATGCCGGCGGTGTCCACCAGATCGTTGACCAGCATCGTGGTCACGATCTCCCGCCGCAGCTGGTGGGAGCGGATCGCCGGGCCGAACCGGTCGCGCAGCGGCGATGGGAAGTATCGCGGCAACCTGGTGGCGAACACTTCTTGATCCGGCAGATCGGTACCCAACAGCTCGTCTTTGAGCGTCAGCTTGACGTGCGCCATCAACGTCGCGAGTTCCGGCGATGTGAGCCCCAGGCCTGCCTCGAGTCGGCGCACGATCTCCTTGTCCGACGGCAGTGCCTCCAGTTCGCGGTTCAGCCCGCGCTCGGTCACCAGGTATCTGATCTGGTCGGCGTGCGCCGGCAGCAGGCTGGGAGCGTTGGCGCGGCTGGTGCCCATCAGGTCGTTCTGGTCGGCGTTATCTGCGAGCACCAACTCCGAGACCTCGTCGGTCATCGACTCGAGTAGTTCGGTGCGTTCACCGAGGTCGATCTTGCCCGCGGTGATCAGGGCGTCGACCAGGATCTTGATGTTGACCTCGTGGTCCGAACATTCCACGCCGGCCGAATTGTCCATCGCATCAGTGTTGATCCGGCCGCCGCACAAGTCGAACTCGACCCGGCCACGCGCCGTGACGCCGAGATTGCCGCCCTCGCCAACGACCTTGGCGCGCACCTGATTCGCGTTGACCCGCACCGGATCGTTGGCGCGGTCACCGACGTCGACGTCGGATTCAGCTTCGGCCTTGATATAGGTTCCGATACCGCCGTTGAACAGCAGATCGACCGGCGCTCGCAGGATCGCGCGCATCAGATTGGGGGGCGCCATCTCGGTGACGTCGTCCTGGATTCCCAGCGCTGCGCGAACCTCGTCGCTGATCGGGATCGTTTTGTGTTCGCGGCTGAACACCCCGCCGCCCGCACTGATCAAAGACTTGTCGTAGTCGTCCCAGCTGGAGCGGGGCAGCGCGAACATCCGCCGACGTTCTTCCCAGGAGGTGGCCGGATCGGGATCGGGGTCGAGGAAGATGTGGCGGTGGTCGAAGGCGGCCAGCAGGCGAATGTGCTTGGACAGCAACATGCCATTGCCGAACACGTCACCGCTCATGTCACCGACACCGATCACGGTGAAGTCCTCGGTCTGGGTGTCGACCCCCATTTCCCGGAAATGCCGTTTGACCGCCTCCCAGGCGCCCTTGGCGGTGATGCCCATCGCTTTGTGGTCGTAGCCGACCGATCCACCGGACGCGAAGGCGTCGCCCAGCCAGAACCCGTAGGACTTTGCGACGTCGTTGGCGATGTCGGAAAACGTTGCGGTGCCTTTGTCCGCGGCCACCACCAGATAGGCGTCGTCATCGTCGCGCCGCACCACCTCGTCGGGCGTGCTGACGTTGCCGGTGGTGTGATCGACGTTGTCGGTGACGTCAAGCAATCCCGAGATGAACAGCTTGTAGCAGGCGATGCCTTCGTTTCGAGTGGCCTCGCGATCAGCACCGGGGTCGCCGGTGGGCAGCGGCGGCTGCTTGACGACGAAGCCGCCCTTGGCGCCGACCGGCACGATGACGGCGTTCTTCACCGCCTGTGCCTTGACCAGCCCCAGGATCTCGGTGCGGAAATCCTCCCGGCGGTCCGACCAACGCAAACCACCGCGCGCCACATAGCCGAATCGCAGATGCACACCTTCGACCCGGGGCGAGTACACGAAGATCTCGAACTTGGGCCGTGGCAGCGGAAGTTCGTCAATCAGCTGCGCATCCAACTTCAGCGACAGCACGTTTTGGCTGCGGGCCGAAGCTTCG
>DASZKQ010000361.1:0-6672 GCA_035552835.1 Mycobacterium sp.
CGAGGCTTCATCGGATCCGGACTGCGACGGGAGGTGAAGGATGCCTTCGTTTCGCGACATACCGGAAACACTGCGTCCTCTGGCACGGCCCGAAAGGGACGAGCCTCCCCATCCGCAGCCGGATTACCTACCCGCCGAGCAAGCGGTCGTCGACTGCGGTATTTATGTGGACGGGGAACGACTGCCCGGGACTTTCACCCACGACGAGGCACGGGCCAAAGTAGCCGAGCTGCAATTGGCCGGGCAGAACGCGTTCGCCTGGATCGGCCTGCACGAACCCACCGAGCAGCAGATGCAGGAGGTTGGCAGCGTTTTCGGCCTGCACCCACTGGCCGTCGAGGACGCGGTACAGGCCCACCAGCGGCCGAAGTTGGAGCGATACGACGAGACACTGTTCCTGGTTCTCAAGACGGTCAACTACGTTCCGCACGATTCGCTGGTGCTGACCCGCGAGATTGTCGAGACCGGCGAGATCATGATTTTCGTCAACGGAGACTTCGTGGTGACGGTCCGGCACGGCGAGCACGGCCGGTTGTCCGACGTGCGCAAACGGATGGATGCTGACCCCGAGCAGATGCGGCTCGGCCCATTCGCGGTGATGCACGCCATCGCCGATAACGTGGTGGACCATTACCTCGACGTCACCAACTTGATGGCGACCGATATCGACGCCATCGAAGAAGTGGCATTCGCGCCCGGCGCTCGCACCAATATCGAGGCGATCTACCAGATCAAACGCGAAGTCGTCGAGCTGCGCAGGTCCGTTAACCCGCTTTCAGTCCCGTTTGCGCGGTTGCAGACCGAACATAGGGACCTGATCTCCAAGGAGGTGCGACGCTATTTGCGCGACGTCGGCGACCACCACGCCCACGCCGCCGATCAGATCGCCAGCTACGACGAGAACCTCAGCTCCTTGGTGCAGGCCGCGCTGGCGCGGGTCGAGATGCAGCAGAACACCGACATGCGCAAGATATCGGCGTGGGCCGGCATTCTGGCGGTACCCACGATGATCGCCGGTATCTACGGGATGAACTTCGAGTACATGCCCATCCTGAAATGGCGTTGGGGTTACCCGGCGGTCGTCGCCCTTATGGTGATCGTCTGCGTGCTGCTGTACCGCAACTTCCGCCGCAGAGACTGGCTGTAGAATCAGTTCGGTTGTGCGGCAGGGCGATTAGGATCCAGCACATCTACCCCGTCGCTTTGCCACGCGTCCCGCATCGCGTCGGCGCCTTTCAGGCGCACCCAGGCGGCTTCGGTCGCGGTGATCGGCGTCGCGGACAGAAAGCGCACCGGGTCGCGTGGCGAGTCCAGCGGCAAGTCTGCAATGTCGCTGCGGCCCAACAGCATCGCGGTGAACGGCGCCGGGCCTGATCGGTTATCCCACAGCGGCGAACCGAGATCGATCAACGCGTCTTCGGTCAGCACCACACCGTCGACTGCAGGCGTTGCCGCAACGATCGCCAGGCTATGCGCCAGCCGGCTGACTGGCCCCGGATTGCGTAGCCGCAAAACGACTTCGGCACGCGGGCCGCACTCGGGGTCGGCGACCAAGGCTGTCGGATCGGTCATCGGGTGCCGCGAGCAACCCAGCGAGACGTAATGCACCACGTCGTCGGCGCCTGGGCGAAAGCGCAACACCTCGATTGGCTCGGCGCCCAGAAACGTCACGCTCGCGACATCAGGCTCGGTGTCGACGCCCGCATCGGAGAAGTGTGCAGACAGGTGCGCGCGCACCCGCGCCAGTGTCTGGCTCACTGCTCCTCAGGCGGCGGTGGAACGGTCAAGTTGACGCCGGTGTCGGCGTCGAAAACAGCGAGTTTCAATGTGTCGAAGGCTAATTCGAGTGACTTTCCTTTGGCCGCTTTCGACGCGGCGGGAACCCTGGCCACGAATTCGTGCTCTTCTCCCGCGGATTCGTCATCGAGCTCGGACAGCTGGTCGGACTGAACAACGCAACCCTCCGTGGTGAAGTAGACGTATTTGTCGGCACCCAGCGACTCGACCATGTCGACCTCCGCCTCGAAGGTCAGCGCGCTGATGCGCTGGTAGCCGTCGATCAACGCGGCATCTTGTAGATGCTCCGGGCGCACGCCGACGATGACGTTCTCCGGCGTCGGGTGCTGCGCGAGCACATCATGGACGGGTTGGGTCAGCGTCACCTCGCCGAATGGCAAGTTCAACCCGGTGGCAGTCAGCGTGCCGGGAAAGAAGTTCATTGCCGGCGAGCCGATGAAGCCGGCGACGAACAGATTGGCGGGCCGCTCGTAAAGCTCGTCGGGTGTACCGATCTGCTGCGCAACCCCGCCGCGCATGACCACCACCCGGTCACCGAGCGTCATGGCCTCAGTTTGATCGTGCGTCACGTAGACGGTTGTGGTGCCCAGCCGCCGCTGCAGCCGGGCGATCTCGCCACGCATCTGGACCCGCAACTTGGCGTCGAGGTTCGACAGCGGCTCGTCCATCAGGAATGCCTTGGGATGGCGCACGATCGCCCTGCCCATCGCCACCCGCTGCCGCTGTCCGCCGGACAATTGCGAGGGCTTGCGATCGAGCAAGTCGGTCAAGTCAAGGATTCTCGCGGTCTCCTCGACCTTCTGCGCGACCTCCGCCTTCTTCATCTTCGCCAGGGTCAGCGGGAATGCGATATTCTGCCGCACCGTCATATGGGGATAGAGCGCATACGACTGGAAAACCATTGCGATATCGCGGTCTTTGGGCGCCTTTTCGTTGACCCGCTCGCCGCTGATGCGCAGTTCCCCGGAGGAGATATCCTCCAGTCCGGCAATCATATTCAGCGTGGTTGACTTTCCACAGCCGGAAGGCCCTACCAGGATGATGAACTCGCCTTCGGCGATCGTGATGCTGAGTTCGTTCACGGCCGTCGCGCCGTCGGGGTAACTCTTGGTCACCCTATCCAACACAATCTCGGCCATCGAATTATCCCTTCACAGCGCCGGAGGTCAACCCAGCGACTATCCGTCGTTGGAAGACTAGAACAAAAACGATAATCGGGACCGTGATCACCATTGCGCCGGCCGCGATCGATCCGGTTGGCTCCTCGAATTGCGAACTGCCGGTGAAGTTGGCGATTGCCACCGGCGCAGTGATCGCAGCCTTGGTGGCGGTCAACGACAAAGCGAGCAACAGATCGTTCCAGGCGAAGATGAACACCAGAATCGCGGCGGTCACGATTCCCGGTGCTGCCAGCGGGGCGATTACCTTCCGGAATGCCTGTCCGGCTGTGGCGCCATCGATTTTGGCCGCCTTCTCCAGGTCCCACGGGATCTCCCGGAAGAACGCCGACAGCGTGTAGATCGCCAGCGGTAATGCGAACGCGATGTAGGGAATGATCAGCCCGGGCCAGGTATCGAACAGCCCGATCCGCCGCTCGATATCGAACAGCGGGGTGACCAGGGAGATCGCCGGGAACATCGAAATCAGCAGCACGGCACCGATCAACAACCGCTTGCCGGGAAAGGCCAACCGCGCCACCGCATATGCAGCCATCGCGCCGACCACCACCGCGATCATCGTGGTGAGCACGCCGATTCCGACGGAGTTGATTAGAGCCGAGCTGAAGAAATCACCCCGGAAGATTCCCCGGTAGTTGTCGAAGGTCACCGACGACGGAATCAGCTCGCCGTCCTTGACCGTTGACGTTGGCTTGAGCGACAGGCTCAGAATCCACAACACCGGGAAAAGCGCATACAGCAGCACCAAGATATCGATGGTCAGCCAAGCCGTCGCCCGTCGGACACCCACCCGCCTGGTCACGGCTCAGCGCCCAACGCCGTCGACGCCGGGCGCCGATGCGCCGAACACCTTGATGAACATGAGCGCGATGACGCTGACGCATCCGAAGATCAGCACCGAAATCGCCGACCCGAGGCCCACATTGAAGCCTTTGAACAGGTTGTCGTAACCAAGGATCGACACCGAGTCAGTGTTGCCGGCTCCACCGGTGAGCACGTAGATGTTGTCGAAAATCCGGAACGCATCCAGCGTGCGGAACAGCAGGGCTACCAGGATCGCCGGCTTGATCAGTGGCAAGGTGATCTTCATCAGCCGGCGCCATGCGCCGGCGCCGTCGACCTGCGCCGCCTTCAGCAAGTCGTTGGGCACCAGCGCCAAACCGGCCAGAAGCAGCAATGCCATAAACGGCGTCGTTTTCCAAACCTCGGCGAGGACCACGATGCCCAGCGACGGAATCTGGTGAGTCAGCGGTGCGCTCGCTTGCGGTAGCAGGTTGGCCAGGTAGCCAGTGCCCGGGGTCCAGGCGTAATACCAGCTGTAGGACGCGACCACCGTGACGATGCCGTAAGGGACGAGCACCGCGGTGCGCACCAGGCCCTTGCCGATCAGCGTGCGGTGCATCACCAACGCCACCGCCAGGCCCAGCACGAATTCGATCGACACCGAGACAACCGAGATCGCCAGCGTCACCGCAAGTGCCGTCCACCAATACCGGTCAGTCAAGATCGTTTGGTAGTTGCCGAGCCCGATGAACTTGGTGTCGTTCGGAGTGGTCAAGTTATTGCGCTGCAGGCTCAGCCAAATCGCGTACCCGATCGGATAGGCGGTAACGGCCAGCATGAGCATCGCCGCGGGCGCGACAAGGACGTACGCCAGTCGCCGCTCCGATCTCCGGCTCACGGTGTGCGTGGTGCTAGAAGTCACGGCAGCAGCCCCCGGCCGTCGATGGCCTTTTGCACCTGCACAGTGAGGTGGTCGGCCGTCTTCTCCGGGTCAATCTCGTTGATCGGGCTCAGCGTGGCTGACATCCGAGCGGACACCGCCTGGTAGACCGGCGTCGCGATCCGCGCAGCGGCGTTGGTGAGTTGTTGACGAATGATGTTGTACATCGGGTACTTCGCCTGAAATTGCGGATCGGAGTACAGCGAGGTCCGCGCCGCGGGCAGGCCGCCTTGGAGCGCGATGTACTTTTCGTTTCGCGCATCGCGCAAGCATCGGATCGCTTGGTAGGCCTCGGCTTTATGACGCGTCGTCTTGGCCACCGCCAGGTTCAGCCCGCCGATCGTCACCTTGGCCGGCTGGCCCGGCTGCACACCGGGATAGGGGGCGAAACCGAACACCTTTTTGCTGGCGTCATAGGCCGCGTGGAACTGCTGATCGGTCGGCACGAATGCGCCGACATTGTTGATGCTGCCGGCCAGGTCGGGACGGCGGTTGAGCGGCAGAAACGCCACGCCGCCTTTCACCGCGTTCTCCAGCATGGACGCCAGCGCGTATGGCCAGTTGACCTCCAACGCGGACTTACCCTGCTCGAACGCCAACCGGGAAGTGCCCGCGTCGCTCCGGGTGATCGACGGGTCGGCACCGGGCGCGGTGGCCACCGACTTGAGGATCCGCAGAGCGCTGACGGTGGCAGCACGGTGTGCAGGCGTATCGGTCAGCGTGACCTTGTGGCCGTCGTCGGACAGCACCCGGCCACCCGCACTTTCCAGCAGCGTGTTGAACCACACCACCAAACCCTCGCCCTGGCTGGCCTGTACGCCGATCCAGCTGGGTTTGCCGGCAGCGTGCAACCGGGTTGCCTCGTCTACCATCGCGTTCCAGGTTGTCGGCGGATTGTCCATCAAATCAGGCCGGTACCAAAGCAATTCGGTATTGGTGGTGATGGGCGCGGCGTAGTGCCTGTGCTTCCAGGTGGCCGTAGCAAGCGGCCCGGGCAGGGTGTCGGTGGTGGCGTCGGCCTCGGCGCGGCCAGCCGGGTCTTCCGACAACGGCAACGCCCAGCCCGCTTCAGCGAACTCCGCCGTCCAGATCACGTCCAGCGCCATTACGTCCACAGTGCGGTCGTTAGCGCTCAGCCGGCGGGCCAGTTGCAGGCGCTGGTCGTCAGGGGATCGGGGCAAGCTGAACTGCTGGATGGTGAACCGTCCGCCGAACTGCTCGGTGCAACGCTTGGCTACCGCAGCGAACGTCGCGGCGCCGCTGGCCGGGGTGTAGAAGCTGATCACCCGCCCGTTGTCGCGGGAGCCGCATGCCGAGACCACCGACGCGGTGAATAGTGTCGCCAGTGCGACCGCGCTCAGCCGGACTGCGCGCCCGCGCCGACTCGCCACCACACCGTCCTTTCTTCCCGTCGTCGATTGTCTCGCGGCAGACCGTAGAGGCAGGCGCGCGCGATGTGCAACACGTTCGGGTAACGGCCACCCAGCCGTCGAGTCAGATCGCCAAGCGGGCCAATAGATCGCGGGCCTGCTCCGCGTTTTGCGGGTCGCAGAGCACGTCGTATCGGCCGGCGACCAACTGCAGCGTCGAACTGAAATCGCGAGTACCGCGCGCCATCGCATATGGGACCGCGGATGTGATCAAGCCGAAGAACACCCCGGCGATCAGTCCGGTCATCAATGCCGCCCACGGGTTAGGACTGAAGAACCCCAGCACCAAGCCGATGAAAAGACCCAGCCAGGCGCCGGTGAGCACACCGCCGCCGAGCACTTTCGGCCAGGTCAGCCGGCCGGTGACCCGTTCGACCTGCATCAGGTCGACACCGACGATCGTCACCTGTTGCACGGGGAACTGCTGCTCGGACAGGTAGTCGACGGCACGCTGCGCTTCGGCGTAGGTCGGGTAAGAGCCGACCGGCCAGCCTTTTGGCGGCGTCGGTAATCCGGGGGCGCGCCGGCTCGCGGTCGGGGTGCC
>DASZKQ010000362.1:0-8765 GCA_035552835.1 Mycobacterium sp.
GAATCGAACTTGCCGACACCCACCACCGCGGCCAGCCCAGAACCACCCCGATCGCCAACAGCGCAACGATCGCGGCCACGGGTGCCGCGATATCAAAGGCCAGCACCCGCCAGGCGTTCCTCATCGGGCCGACTCGAGCCGCGAGATCATCAGCTTGCCGTCCACGTCGGAAACCCCCAACCGCAGGTTCCAGTGCACCGTCTGTGGCTTGCCGCCGGTGTTCTCGCTGACTGACGTGGCGACCACCGTGACCGTGTCGGTGCGACTGGCGACCGAAGCCGGCAGTTGCGCAGCCGGTGCGGGCGGGCGGGCGCCCGGCGCGGTGTCCAGGTCATGGTGCACCGCTTCGACTGCGACCGCCTCGACCTGACCCTGGCTGGTCGATTGCAGCCGCTGCACCACTTGCTGATAGGGCTGCATGGCGGAGTCGAAATCGGCGTTGAGTTCACCGACGGTCCCGTCGTGCAGCCGTTGCAGGCTGGCCGCGACGTTACTGGTGTTCATATTGATCAGCACACCCGTCCAGTCGACGGCGGCCTGCATCGCTCGGCTCTGATAGCTGCGTTCGTCGACGTCACCGCGGTGCGCCAACCAAATCACCGCACCCAACGCGATCGCGGCCACGGAAAGCGCTCCCAGCGCCGCCGATGCCACGCCGTAGCCGGAGATGGTCGGGCCGTCGAATTCGTCCGGCGCCGTTTCATCTGCTGGCTCGGTCTGCTCGGGCATGGCCGTGAGCCTAGCCGGGCGACGATGCAGAGCCCGCAAGGGCGATGAGGAGGAGCCCGGCAATCCAACACAGCCGGGCGACGATGCAGAGCCCGCAGGGCGATGAGGTGGGGGCACCCCCAGCCGTGCAGCGGCGAGGGGGCAAGCCCGGCAATCGGACGTAGCCGGGCGACCCGTCGCCGAGATGGCAGGCTTGGCATAAGTCGGCTCGGCATAGGGAAGGATAGTTGGGGTGACGCTAGAAGCTCTCCGCTCGGGCATCGACCTGAGCAATGTCGACGCTGGTGCCCGCCCCCAAGACGACCTGTTCGGCCATGTCAATGGCCACTGGCTGGCCGACTATGAGATCCCGGCCGACCGCGCCACCGACGGCGCCTTCCGCGCGCTGTTCGACCGGGCCGAGGTCCAGGTGCGTGACTTGATCACCGAAGTGAGCGAGAACATGTCGGCGCCCGGCACCGACGAACAACGCATCGGCGACCTGTACGCCAGCTTCCTCGACGAGGACACGGTCGAGCGGCGGGGTGTGCACCCGCTACTCGACGAGTTGGCAGCGATTGACGACGCTGGGAACCCCGACGCGCTGGCGGCAGTTGTCGGCGCCCTGCAACGTACCGGCGTGGGCGGTGGGGTCGGGCTGTACGTCGACACCGACTCCAAGAACTCCAGCCGCTACTTGGTGCACGTCAGCCAGTCGGGGCTGGGACTGCCCGACGAGTCCTACTATCGCGACGAGCAGCACTCCGAGCTGCTGACCGCCTACCCGGACCACATCGGGCGGATGTTCGCGCTCGTCTACGGCGGTGCGCCCGACGATCATCGCCAGACCGCCGCACGGATCGTGGCGTTGGAGACCAAACTGGCTGCTTCGCACTGGGATGTGGTCAAACGCCGCGACGCCGACCTGACTTACAACCTGCGCACCTTCGCCGATCTGCAGGCCGAATCAGCGGGTTTCGATTGGTCCGGCTGGGTGAACGCGCTGGGAAGCACGCCGGATGCGGTCGCTGAACTTGTTGTGCGTCAACCGGATTACCTGACCGCCTTTGCCGAACTGTGGCGCAGCGAAGATTTCGACGACTGGAAGAGCTGGGCGCGCTGGCGACTTATCCACGCCCGCGCCGGATTGCTTACCGATGCGCTGGTCGCCGAGGACTTCGCGTTCTACGGCCGCAAGCTCACCGGAGCCGAGCAGATCCGTGAGCGCTGGAAGCGGGCCGTCGGGCTGGTGGAGAGCATGCTGGGCGACGCCGTCGGAACGCTTTACGTCCAACGCCACTTCCCGCCTGATGCCAAGGCTCGCATCGACGCGCTGGTCGCCAACTTGCGCGAGGCATACCGGGGCAGCATCACCAACCTGGACTGGATGACCCCGCAGACTCGGCAACGCGCCCTGGCCAAGCTGGACAAGTTCACGGCCAAAATCGCCTACCCGAGGAATTGGCGAGACTACTCGAAGCTGGTGATCGACCGCGGCGATCTCTACGGCAACTACCGGCGCGGCTACACGGTCAACTACGACCGGGAGATGGCCAAGCTGGGCGGCCCCGTCGACCGCGACGAGTGGTTTATGACCCCGCAGACCGTCAACGCCTACTACAACCCGGGGATGAACGAAATCGTCTTTCCCGCGGGCATTTTGCAGCCACCGTTCTTCGACCCCGACGTCGACGACGCCGCTAACTACGGCGGTATCGGCGCGGTCATCGGCCATGAAATCGGGCACGGCTTCGACGACCAGGGCGCCAAATACGACGGCGACGGCAATCTGGTCGACTGGTGGACCGACGACGACCGCACCGAGTTCGGCGCCCGTACCAAGGCGCTGATCGAGCAGTACGACGTCTACACCCCACGCGGCCTCGATAACGGCCATCACGTCAACGGTGCGTTCACCGTCGGTGAGAACATCGGCGATCTGGGCGGTCTTTCCATCGCGCTGCTCGCCTACGAGCTGTCGCTGAACGGCGAAAGCGCGCCCGTCATCGACGGTCTCACCGGCGTGCAACGGGTGTTCTTCGGCTGGGCCCAGGTGTGGCGCACCAAATCCCGTGACGCCGAGGCGATTCGGCGGCTGGCTATCGACCCGCACTCGCCGCCGGAGTTTCGCTGCAACGGCGTGATCCGCAACATCGACGCCTTCTATGACGCCTTCGATGTCGCCGAGAACGACGAGCTATTTCTGGACCCGCAACGCCGGGTCAGGATCTGGAACTAGAGCTGCCAGTCGTTGGAGCCGTCGTTCTTCGAGTAGGTCCCGACGGAGTTCTTCACGACGACGGGATCGCCGGCGCCGAAGTTGTCGATGAACCACTTCGCGTTGGACGGGCTGATGTTGATGCAGCCGTGGCTGACGTCACGTTTGCCCTGATCGTCCACCGACCACGGGGCGCTGTGCACGTAGTCGCCGCTGTTGTCGAACCGGACGGCGTCCTGCACCGTCACCTTGTAGCCATACGTCGAGTTGACCGGAACCCCGTAGGTCGAGGAATCCATCACCACTGAGGCCTTCTTGTCGAGCACGTAGTAGGTGCCGTTCGGGGTCTGGTGGCCGCCAGCCGTCATACCCATCGACATCGGGATGGTTTTCTCCACCGTTCCGTTGCGCGTGACCGTCAGCTGATGGGCGGCGTCGTCGGCCGTCGCGATCAGTTGGTCGCCGGTCATAAAGTCCGACATGGTGCCCGCGGCGTCGATGTGCACAGCAGTGTGCGCCGGCCAGAAACTCAGCGGACGCCACCGCAGCTGGGTGGGGGTCACCCAATAGAACTTGCCGGACACCGGCGGGGTCGACGAAATGTGGATCGCTTGTTCGGCCATTCCCGCGTCAGCGATCGGTCGCTGGAAGTTGATGAGGATCGGCTGAGCGACACCCACCGTCGAACCGCCAACCGGGTTGAATGACGGCGGCACGAACGGCGGTTCGCCGACGAACGGCGCGGGGTTCTGCCCGACAACCGGACCGGCCGGTACGGCGGCCGGAGCCGCGCCCGGCGGCGCCAACGGGTCGCCCGGTGGCGGTGGCGGAGGTCCGAAAGGAAGTCCCGGTAGTGGCGGCGGCGGTACCGCGAGCGGGTCAGCCGGAGGTGGCGGTGCCGGCGGCGGTGGGGCGTCCACCCCGGGCGCGGGCGGTGGTGGCGGCGCCGGCTCTGGGTCGGCCAGCGCCGAACCACAGGCCAAGGTCAGCACGGCAGTCATTCCCGCAGCGCTCAGCGCAGCGACGACAGGACCCTGCGTCCATCGCGACATATATATACCTCCAGTCACGTCTCAACCCAGTATGCCTAGCGGTTACACCGGCTTCTGGCCTGGGCAGCGTCGATTCCGCAGGCACGCCGGCCCGGTCCGGGCCGCTGACCTGCGGTGATGTTGGTTGTTGAGATGGATCTTACCGGTGCCCCGTAGTGGGGACGTCGAACAGCTGCCGCTCGGCGGTCATCCCCGCAGCTGCGGCGCCGATCAGGACCGCTGATGCGGCCAACATCGCCAGCACGCTGCGCTCGTAGAGCAGCCCGCCGGCGAAGGATCCGGCCATGATGCCGATCTGGAACGCCGCCATATACAGCCCGGACGCACCGTCCAGGTCGTCGGCTCCGGCGCGCATCGCCGCAGCTTGCAGCATCGGCGACACCGCATTAGCGGTGGCACCCCAGAACGCGATCGCAGCGATGCCGATCACGATGCTCGCCGCCGTGGGCGCACCATGGAACGTCAGCGCGATCAGCACCAGAAACGTCAGCCACAGCGCGGCCATGCAGCTGATGACCGCCGCCCTGGGCCGATGGTCCGACGGTCGGGCCACCAGCGGCATCGCCAACAGGCCGGCGACGCCGTAGGTGGCCAGCAACCAGGCCAAATCCGGTCCGCGCACCCCGACGATGTCACGGATGATCACCGCGATGAAGGTATAGGAGATGTAGTGGCCGGTGACCGCGACCATTGTGAGCAAGCTCACGATGACCAGCCGCCGATTGCGGTGATGCCCGGCGCCCCGGCCGACGCGGGCCAGCTGCTCGTCGGTGAACGCCAGCACCGGCAGCACAACCCAGGCGGCCACGGTGACCACGGCGGCCACCACGGCCACCGCTGCGACGGCAACCCGCCAACCCCACAGCAAGCTCATCGCCGCCGTCGCGGGGCTGCCCACCACCACCGCCAAGCTGATGCCGACGTAGATCATCGTCGTCGCGCGTCCGGAGTGGCTGGCCGGAACCAGCCGGGTGGCGATCGGTGCGATGACCGACAACATCAGACCGTGCGTGATCGCGGAGAGCACTCGGCCACCGGCCAGCACGACGAAGTTGGGCGCCACCGCCGAGATGAACTGGGAGGCGGTCAGGCACGCCAACGACATCAGTAACGCCCGGCGTCGCGGCCAGTGCGCGGTCCAGCGGACCAGCGGAATCGTGGTTACGGCCGCCACCAGCGCATACCAGGCCAGCAGCGTGCCGACCACGGGCACGCTGACGTGCAGGCCTCGGGCGATCGCCGGCAGCGCACCCACCGGCAGGATTTCGGCGGTGACGTAGATGAAGGCCGCGGCGGCCAGTACCGCCAACTGCACCGCAATCCGCGGCGTCCACGGTCCGCCCGGAGCGGCCCGGCCTTCGTCAATGGCGGGTGAGGGGGGGTCATTCCACCAGCGGCGCGATCGCGCTGCTCCGTCGGCACGGGCTGGCCCCACGGCCCTACTCAACCATGCAATGCGCTGATCGCGTAGCGATCAGGACCGGACCAGTCGCGCGATGGCGGCCGACGCTTCGGCGAGCTTCTCGTCGGCGTCGGTACCGCCCTCGGCGACCGCACGGCTGACGCAGTGTCCGAGGTGCTCGTCGAGCAGGTTCAGCGCTACCGACCGCAGCGCGTTGTTGGCGGCGCTGATCTGGGTGAGGACGTCGATGCAGTATTTGTCGTCTTCGATCATCTTGGCGATGCCACGCACCTGCCCCTCGATGCGCCGCAGTCGTTTGGCGTAGTTGTCCTTGTGCGACGAGTATCCGCGTGCGGGTGTCATTTGCTCTCCAGCATCTTGGCTAGGCCTCCCCGGGCCGTCGTGACGGCGTCGGATGTTGAGACCCATTGTCAATCTCGGGTGGCGCCTTCTCGACGCCGCCCCCGTGATTCGGCTTCCTGCCAGCATATCCGATACCCCACGGGGGTATCTAAATGATTTTGGGCCAGCCTGGCAGCTCGCGCATACTTGGCTAATGCCGCAAACCAACGACCCGTCGCCCGCCGTCGACGTCAAACCCCGCAGTCGCGAAGTGACCGACGGCCTGGAGAAGGCCGCCTCGCGCGGCATGCTACGGGCGGTAGGCATGGACGACGACGACTTCGCCAAGCCGCAGATCGGCGTGGCGTCGTCGTGGAATGAGATCACGCCCTGCAACCTGTCATTGGACCGATTGGCCAAGGCCGTCAAGGAGGGCGTGTTCGCCGCGGGTGGCTATCCGCTTGAATTCGGCACGATTTCGGTGTCCGACGGGATCTCGATGGGTCACGAGGGCATGCACTTCTCGCTGCCGTCTCGCGAACTGATCGCCGACAGTGTCGAGACGGTGATGCAGGCTGAGCGATTCGATGGTTCGGTACTTCTGGCCGGGTGCGACAAGTCGCTGCCCGGCATGCTGATGGCCGCGGCGAGACTGGATCTGGCGGCGGTGTTCCTCTACGCGGGCACAATCCTTCCGGGCCGCGCCAAACTGTCCGACGGCAGCGAGCGCGAGGTAACCATCATCGACGCGTTCGAGGCGGTCGGCGCGTGTGCCCGCGGCCTGATCCCGCGCGAGGACGTGGACGCCATCGAGCGGGCCATCTGCCCCGGCGAAGGTGCGTGCGGCGGCATGTACACCGCCAACACCATGGCCTGTGCCGCTGAGGCACTGGGCATGTCGCTGCCCGGCAGCGCGGCACCGCCGGCGACCGATCGTCGCCGCGACACCTTTGCGCGGCATAGTGGCGAGGCCGTCGTCGAATTGCTGCGGCGCGGCATTACCGCCCGCGACATCCTCACCAAGGAGGCGTTCGAGAACGCGATCGCGGTGGTGATGGCGTTCGGCGGCTCGACCAACGCGGTGCTGCACCTGTTGGCCATCGCCTACGAAGCCAACGTCAAGCTGGCGCTGGAGGATTTCAGCCGTATCGGCGCACGCGTGCCGCACCTTGCCAACGTCAAGCCATTCGGCCAACACGTGATGTCCGACGTCGATCACATCGGCGGTGTGCCGGTGGTGATGAAAGCCCTACTGGATGCCAACCTGCTGCACGGCGACTGCTTGACGGTGACCGGCCGCACCGTCGCCGAAAACCTCGCGCACATCGCCCCGCCGGATCCCGACGGCAAAGTGCTGCGCGCTCTCGACAATCCGATCCACCCCACAGGCGGGATCACCATCCTGCACGGGTCACTGGCGCCCGAGGGCGCGGTGGTCAAGACCGCGGGCTTTGACTCCGAGGTGTTCGAAGGCACCGCACGGGTTTTCGACCGGGAACGGGCCGCGCTGGATGCATTGGCCGACGGCACCATCACGCACGGCGACGCGGTGGTGATCCGCTACGAGGGCCCCAAAGGCGGGCCCGGGATGCGCGAAATGCTCGCCATCACCGGGGCTATCAAAGGCGCCGGCCTGGGTAAGGACGTGCTGCTGCTGACCGACGGCCGGTTCTCCGGCGGCACCACCGGTCTGTGCGTGGGTCACGTCGCGCCCGAGGCAGTCGACGGTGGGCCGATCGCTTTCCTGCGCGACGGCGACCGAATCCGGCTCGACGTCGCCAAGAGCACGTTGGACGTGCTCGTTGACCACGACGAGTTCGCTTCCCGCCGTGAGGGTTTCACGCCGCTGCCACCGCGCTACAGCACCGGCGTCCTCGCCAAGTACATCAAGCTGGTGGGTTCGGCGGCCATCGGAGCGGTCTGCGGTTAGCGACGGGCCGCAAAACCCTATCCGGCCGGCATCCACCGGCCAGGTCGGGCAATTCGGCGCGTTAGGCGGATGTTGAGCTACGAGCGCGCATACCGAAGTACATCGCGTTCAAGCCCAGCAGCGTCAGCACCGCACCTGCGATCACATTCGACCAGATCATGCCGCCGTGCGGCGAGATACCGTGAAGGATCCAGGGTGACACGATGAACCACACGCCGAAGACCGGTAGCGTCCACGTCATGCCGTGGCTGCGGTCCAACGCCATCGCGTACGCAAACGCCAGCGCCACGCACACGAGTCCGACGATGAAATCGTTGACCACAAGCGGTCTCGTTCCTGCGAATCCGACAATCCATGGCGACACGATTGCATATACCGCAGTCAGCAACGTGAGGCCGAAGGTGCCTTGTGCCGTCATCGACTCTGCAGCACGCTCGTAGCGCTCGCGTAGAGCCAATAGATCCGGGTGGTGATCGATTGATGAATGGACTGTACTCATTTTGTGACCTTTCTGTTATGCAGCAAGCCTTTTGGGCTTCCCACAAACCATCCATCCGTTTCAAGATTACGCTTGCCAAGCGACCGCCAGCAAACGAGAACCGGCCGGCGTACCGACCGCCAAACCGCAATGCAGCTGCGCAAGTCGCGCCGATTAGCGCCCGCCGCCCGCGCTTTGCAGGGTCATCCGCAGTGCATGCAACGCGCGGTGCAGTTCATGCTTGACGACCTCACCATTGGTCCCCAGTTCGGCGGCGATCTGCGTCGTCGTCCGCCCGAGGTAATGGGAGCGGTAAATCATGGCACGCTGTGGATCGGACAGTTGGGCCATCGCCTCCCCAACAATCGCGGCTTCCCGCTGAGGGCGCCACGCCACGTCGGTCCGTGGACGTCTCACCACGACTTGGCCCCGATTCGCAGGGGCGACGGGGCAACTCTTGGCGTATTGCGCAGATGAAGGCGGTTGGTTCGGCACCTGCCGGCCGCAAGCGGGATCTTCCGCGGTGCATTCTCGCCCGCAGCGCATCGACGATTCGATGACGGAACCATCCGGATTCACCCTCGCGCCCGCTCCTGGTTACAACTAGCCGCTAGTTGTACCTAATGTATACAGTC
>DASZKQ010000363.1:0-3030 GCA_035552835.1 Mycobacterium sp.
GGCGACACCCGGGCGGGCGCGGCGATCACCGTGTCCATCGCCCAGTTCGGCTCGACGCGAAGCATCAACGCAGGCGTCGCCGCCGGGATCGCGATGCACACCTGGATCAGGCAGCACGCGGACCTGACCCGCGCCTGGTGACTCCGTCGAGTGTGCGGCCCTGGCGTCGAGTGTGCGGTGACGGCGAGATTTCAGCGATTTTTCCGCCGTAGGCGCACACCCAACGCCCTGGGCGCACAACGGATACGTCCTGAAAGTTGGGCCGAAGCGGTGGTGGCAGCCTAGTTTTGGATGTATGCGTGACGTCCTTGCCGAGCTGATGGCGATCTGGTGCGCCGGTGACACCGCGGCGCTGGGCACCGTCGTGCGAACGTTCCGCTCGGCGCCGCGGCCCGCGGGCGCCTCGATGGTCATCGCTCCAGACGGTTCGGTAAGCGGCTCGATCTCGGGTGGCTGCGTGGAGGGCGCAGTGTACGAACTGGCCACCGAGGTCGCGCAAACCGGGATACCGCGGCTGGAACGCTACGGGGTCAGCGACGGCGACGCCTTCGCAGTCGGTCTTACGTGTGGCGGCATCATCGACGTCTTCGTCGAATCCATATCGCAGGCAACGTTTCCCGAACTCGGTGCGGTGGCCGACGACGTTGGCGAGCATCGTGCGGTGGCCGTCGCTACTGTCATCGACCACCCGGACGAGCACCGCATTGGCGGCAGGCTCGTCATCCGGCCGGACACGGTGCTGCGGACGCTGGGTTCGGAGCGTGTCGACGCCGCGGTCACCGACGATGCGCGCGGTCTGCTCGCCTTGGGCCGCAGCGGGGTCGTCAGATACGGGCCCGACGGGCAGCGGCTCGGACAGGGCTTGGAGGTTTTCGTGTCCAGCTACGCTCCGCAGCCACGAATGCTGGTCTTCGGTGCGATCGACTTCGCCGCCGCCCTGGCGCGACAGGGATCCTTCATCGGCTACCGGGTCACGGTCTGCGACGCCCGCTCGCTGTTCGCCACCAGAGCCCGCTTTCCGACAGCCGACCACGTCGTCGTCGACTGGCCGCACCGCTATCTCGCCGCGCAGGCGGAGGCGGGCGCTATCGACGAGCGCACGGTGATCTGCGTGCTCACCCACGATCCGAAGTTCGACGTCCCGGTGCTCGAAGCGGCATTGCGCTTGCCCCGCGTCGGCTATGTGGGAGCGATGGGTTCGCGCCGGACCCACGACGACCGGATGGACCGGCTCCGAGCGGCAGGTCTGACCGAGGCCGAGCTGAGTCGGTTGTCCAGCCCGATCGGATTGGACCTGGGCGCCCGCACCCCGGAGGAAACCGCCGTCTCGATCGCAGCCGATATTATTGCCCGACGCTGGGGCGGCGGCGGTGGTCGGCTGGCCGAAATCGTCGGGCGGATCCACCATGACGCACACTTCGCAGCCAGTTCAACGATTACCTAACTCAGCCGTAGCGGAGAGGACCCCAAGGATGAAGATCGCCAACCAGTTCACCGTCAGCGCGCCTATCGAGCAGGCCTGGCAAGTGCTGTGCGACCTGGAGCAGGTGATCCCGCTGATGCCGGGCGCGCAGTTGACTGGCCATCAGGGCGACGACTATCTGGGAAAGGTCAAAGTAAAGGTGGGACCGGTCACCAGCGAATTCAGCGGGAAAGTTCGTTTCGTCGAGCAGGACCCCAATCAGTACCGTGCGGCCATCGACGCCAAAGGCAAGGAATCCCGCGGCACCGGCAACGCCGCGGCAACGGTCACCGCCCAGCTGCATGAGGATGGGGAGCGCACCAACGTCACCGTCGACACCGATCTCAAAATTGCCGGCAAGCTGGCACAGTTCGGCAGCGGAATGCTGCAGCAGGTGTCGGAAAAGTTGCTGGGCCAGTTCGTGGAATCGCTGGAAGCCGAACTGTCCGCCAAAAGTGCTGGCGGCGCAGAGACTTCGGCCGCTACGGCGGCCGGTGCCGAGGAGCCGATTCCCGCCTGGCCGGTCAATCCGGTGCCCGGGACTCGCGAAGCTCCCGCCGCCGAGGCGGAGCCCATCGATCTGCTCGAGCTTGCCGGTGGCGATCGGCTGAAGAAATACGGTTCCGCGGCGCTGGTGGTGCTCGCTGCGCTGGTGCTGATCTGGGTCCTGGGGCGCAGGCGCTGATCTTCGCGCCGCCCGATGAGGCAGGATCGCAAGGTATGGATCAGCTATGGGCCAACCGGGCAGCCAGCTCCGAAGCCGCTGTCGCGCAACGACACCTGAAACGGCTGTGGGCGCTGCCGGCAACCCAGCTGGGAGTGGTGGCGTGGCCGTCCACGAGGCGCGACCGTTTCTTCGGCACCTGGCACTACTGGTGGCAGGCGCACCTGCTGGAGTGCCTGGTCGATGCGCAGCTGCGCGATCCGCAGCCGGATCGGCGCACAAAGATCAACCGCCAGGTGCGCTCGCACCGGCTGCGCAACAACTTCGCGTGGGTCAACAGCTATTACGACGACATGGCTTGGCTGGCACTGGCGTTGGAACGGGCAGCCCGGGTGGCCGGTGTCGAACGCAGGCGCGCGCTGCATAAGCTCGCTGACCAGTTCATCAAGGCGTGGGTGCCCGAGGACGGCGGTGGCATCCCGTGGCGCAAGCAAGACCAGTTCTTCAACGCTCCGGCCAACGGACCGGCGGGGATTTTCCTGGCCCGCTACTCGGACAGCTACGGGGACGGGCTGAAACGTGCCGAGCAGATGGGCGACTGGATCGACCGCACGCTGATCGACCCGGAGACGCACCTAGTGTTCGACGGCATCAAGGGCGGGTCGCTGGTGCGTGCGCAGTACACCTATTGCCAGGGCGTGGTACTCGGGCTGGAAACCGAGCTGGCGGCACGCACCGGTGCGGAGGCCAGGGCCCGGCACCGGGCGCGCGTGCATCGTCTGGTCGCGGCCGTCAACGAGCAGATGGCGTCGTCCGGTGTGCTTAAGGGTGCCGGCGGCGGGGACGGCGGGCTGTTCGCCGGCATTACCGCCCGCTACCTCGCGCTGGTGGCCACCACGTTGCC
>DASZKQ010000364.1:0-2224 GCA_035552835.1 Mycobacterium sp.
CCACAGCAGCCCGCCGGGCGGGGTAGCGCCCTGGGCGCTGAGCTGGCGCTTGAGGATTTTGTTGGTGGCGGTGGTCGGCAGCTTGTCGGTGATCCAGACGTGGCGCGGCCAGGCTTTGGGCGAGAGATCCGGCTGGGCGGCCAGAAACGTGCTGAACTCCGCCGGCGCCACCTCGGCACCGTCCACCAGTACCAGCGCGGCCATCACTTGATCCCCGACCTGCTTGTCAGGTACCGCGTACACCGCGACCTGGCTGATCTCGGGTAGGCGTTGCAGGATGCGCTCGATGGGCGCAGTGGTCATGTTCTCGCCGTCGACCCGCAACCAGTCCCCGCTGCGCCCGGCGAAGTAGATCCAGCCGTCGGCGTCACGGTAGGCCAGGTCGCCCGACCAGAACATGCCGTTGCGCAGCCGCGCGTCGGTGGCGTCCTTGTCGTTGTAATAACCGGCGAACAGGCCGGCACCGGTGGTGTTGACCAGTTCACCGATGGCTTCGTCCGGGTTGATCAGCGTGCCGTCGGCGTCGAATTCGGCCACCGCGCACTCGGCGAGCGTGTCGGCGTTGTAGATGCTGACACCCGGGAAGCCCTGTCCCAGTGAGCCAGCTGGACAGCCGTCTTCGCGGGTGATGATGATGGCGCCTTCGGTCGAGCCGAAGCCGTCCCACACCTTGCAGTCGAAACGCCGGCTGAACTCCGCGATGTCGCGGTCGCTCGCCTCGTTACCGAAGGCGACGCACAACGGGTTGTCCGCGTCGTCGGGCGCTTCGGGAGTGGCCAATACGTAAGCCAATGGCTTGCCGACGTAGTTCATGTAGGTGGCGCCGTAGCGCCGTAGATCGGCCAACAGCCGCGACGCCGAGAAGGTGGCCGGCACCATCGCCGCTCCCGAACCGACGGCCACGCTCCAGCCGGCCAGCAACGCGTTGGAATGAAACAGCGGCATCGACAGGTAGCAGACCCCCGACGATTCGACTTCGAACCGGCCAATCAGGTTTGCGCCGGCGAAGATAACGGTCAGGTGGGTGACCTGGACCGCCTTCGGCTCACCGCTGGTGCCCGAGGTGAAGATCATCATCAGCGTGTCGGTCGGGACGACCTCGCGGTACGGCACCAATGGTCCGGCCGCCGCAAGCATCCCCGACCATTCATTGCTACTGACATCGACGACCCGCACGCCGGGCAGATCGAGGCCGTCGAGTAGCTGCCGGTGGGCCGGATCGGTGAGAAGAATCTGGCAGTCGGCGCGGACGATGTCTTTGACCAGCGCCGCGCCGCGACGGGTGTCGTTGATGCCGCAGAGCACGTAGCCGCCGAGTGCGGCTGCGGCCATCGCGGTGAGCATGTCGGGGGTGTTGCCCAGCAGCGCGCCGATATGCAGGGGGCGATCGGGGTCGGCGATGCCGATCAGCGTGGCAGCAGATGCCGAGGCGTCGGCCAGATGTTCACGCCAGCTCCATACCCGATCCTCGTATTTGATCGCGGGCGTGGAGTCACCACTGCGTGCACGAAGCAGGTGCTGGATAGTGTCCGCCACGGCTCACCACTTTCCCGTCGGTCCTCAACAGGCGCAGATTACCGTCGCGGCGGCGGCGGCAAAGCGAGACGGCCGTAGTTGCTCGACCGCAGTGGTGTGCTAACCGCTGGTCTGATTGACCGGCTAGTCGTTGTCCATGCCCGGGGTCGTCTTGGACACCTGAACCAGGAACTCGTAGTTATTCTTGGTCTTTCGCAGCTGCGACATCAACAGGTCGATGGCCTGGTGCGAATCCAGCCCGGACAGCACCCGACGCAACTTGTGCACGACGCTGAACTCGTCTGGCGACAAAAGCAATTCGTCCTTACGAGTGCCCGACGGGTTCACGTCGACGGCTGGGAACACGCGCCGCTCGGAGATCTTGCGGTCGAGCTTGAGCTCGGCGTTACCCGTACCCTTGAACTCCTCGAAAATGACTGTGTCACCGGTGGATCCGGTCTCGACCATCGCCGTGGCGATGATGGTCAACGATCCACCACCCTCGATGTTGCGGGCCGCGCCGAGGAAACGCTTGGGCGGGTAGAGCGCAGTGGAGTCGACACCACCAGACAGGATGCGACCCGATGCCGGCGACGCGTTGTTGTACGCGCGGCCCAACCGGGTGATCGAGTCGAGCAGCACGACAACGTCTTTGCCCTGTTCCACGAGCCGCTTGGCACGTTCGATCGCCAACTCGGCGACCGCTGTG
>DASZKQ010000365.1:0-13352 GCA_035552835.1 Mycobacterium sp.
AGAAGCCGCCTATGCGGCCGCCATCGGCGCCGTGCTTCGCGGCAACTACAAGGTGGGTGTGCTCGGCAAGGGCGGTGTCGGGAAAACCACCATCGCCGCGAGCGTTGGGTCGATCTTCGCGGAGATGCGCCGGCAGGACCGCATTGTCGCGGTCGACGCCGACACTGCCTTCGGCCGGCTTGGCAGCAGGATCGACCCGCGGACCAGCGGCTCGTACTGGGAACTCGCCGCTGACCGGAACCTTGCGTCGTTCGCCGATGTGAGCAGTCGCGTCGGCAACAATTCGGCAGGCCTGTACGTGCTGGCCGGGGAGCCGACGGCCGGTCCGCGGCGCGTCCTCGATCCCGCGCTGTATCGCGAAGCCGCATCGCGGCTTGACCGTCACTTCACGATCTCGATCATCGACTGCGGTTCCACCATGGACGCACCGGTCACCCAGGAGGCGCTGAGCGACCTGGACGCACTGATCGTGGTGTCGTCGCCGTGGGCAGATGGTGCCTCGGCGGCCGCACAGACGATGGAATGGCTGGCGGCACATGGCCGTACCGGCCTGCTGCAACGCACTGTGGTCGTGCTCAACGATTCCGACGGGCACTCCGACAAACGCACCCGTTCACTGCTGGCGCATCAGTTCATTGACCGCGGGCAGACGGTGGTGGAAGTGCCCTTCGATCCGCACCTGAGGCCCGGCGGCGTCATCGACGTGACGCACGAGATGGCTCGCACGACCCGACGCAAATTCCTGCAGATCGCAGCCGCGGTCGCCGGATTCTTCGCGTCGCGGCCAGACGGCACGCCCGAAAACCGCTAGCCCGCGGTTCGCGCCGACGGGTCCGCGGTGGCTTCCATCTTGGTGATCAGGTGTCCGCGGATGGTCAGCACGATCACGGCGAAAAGCCGTCGCTCGGCGAAGGCCAGCAGCACCGGCTGACCGGCGGGACCGCTGACCACCGTCACACCGGGCCCCAAGTAGCGCAGCAGATTGACCGCAACGTCGTGCTGGCCGTGGTTGATCTGCGGCGGCGGGGCTGGATCGACCAGCACCGTCCCGACACCCCACACCGTCGGGTCCAGCACCGCCGCCAGCGCCTCCAGATCGCCGTTGGCGCAGGCGGTGATGAATTTTTCGGTGACGAGCTGGTGCTCGGCCACCGGCACATCCCCCGGCTTCGGTTGCGCGATAGCGAATTTCGCCCGCGCGCGCCGTGCCAGCTGGCGACACGTCCCGACCGGGCGGCCCACCGTCTCGGCTATCGCGTCGAACGGCATTCCGAACACGTCGTGCATTACAAACGACACCCGCTCCCCCGGGCTGAGGCGGCGCAATACCTCCAGCAGCGCCGTGCGGACCTCGTCGTCCAGGGTGACCCGATCGGCCGGGTCCAGCCGACGGGACTGATTGAGCGCGGCCACCTCCGAGCCGATGTCACCGGGCCGCTCGTAGCGGGAGCGCGCCGAACGCACCTGGTCCAGGCAGAGCCGACCGGCCACCACCGTCAGCCAGGCGCGGACATCCTCGATCTCATTCAGGTCGGTGCGCGAGAGTCGCAGAAACGCTTCCTGCGCAACGTCTTCGGCGTCCCCGACATCGCCCAGCATCTGGTACGCCAGATTGACCAGGTATGGGCGATGCCGACGCCATGCGTCGGTGATCTGGTCGTTCGCTGACTGCGGTTGGCTCATTCATTTACGACGATCTAGTCCACGAAAAAGTTACACGGTCCGGCTGTAACCGACGAATTCGAGGCGCTGGCCGGTCGCCTCGCAGTATTCCAGTTCGACCCTGTCACGAGTTAGATCGCTTCACTTGCGGATTCTGCTCAGCGCCATGTTCACGATCGTCGCGCCCTGATGCTCGAGGTCGGCATCGTCGGTACCGCAGACGAGAACGTCCACGACGATATTTGAGCGCGCCGCCATCGCACGTGCACAGGCAAAGCCTTGGCCGCCCTCCATCCGGCGGAGCAAAACGTCGACGCCGTCGGATCGATGCGGAGCGCTGGCAATCCAATTCACCGGCGGCTCTTGGACATTCACGGTAAGCGTCCTGCCAGCGCAATACTTCCACTGACTGGTGGCGGTGTCGACGAATGCCTGGGCTTCCTCGCCGCCGCCGTATGCAATCGCGACTTCACCCACCCGTGGCTGGTCCTGATCCACAAGCATCTCCCCGTAAACCGACTGGTAACCCGATCCCCGGTAAGTCAATTCGGCGCCTGGGGCCATTACTCCGGCGCATTTGAGGTCGGACAGGAAACCGTCAGGCACGTGGTTCGCTTCGGTGTAGGTCAGCGTGCCGGCAAGGTTGGGATCGTTGATTACAGTGCCGGCCTCCGCTGGTGTCAACATCAGCGGTGGCAACTGGTCGATCTTTACCAGCGGTAGGTCGTTTGAGGGTGTTTCGGTGACATAGATCGGGCGTCCGTCAACCGGGCGAGTGCAGTTCGCCAGCAACAGGCTCATGGGCAAGACTGCGACGATCACGGCGCAGGGGGCGCGGAGACGGCGAAGTCGGCGAATCACGAGACTCATCCCGGTGGGATTTTCGCGGCGATCTGGTGGACAACGTCGACCGCTTGATCACCGGCGTTGCTGATGCTGCAGGCGAGGCCGCCGATCGAGATGTTATTGCGCGCCCAAAGGGCATTCACGCATATCCAGTCCATCGCGCCCTGCCCGGTGTTGGTCATTGTCAGAATGCCATCGCCGGTGGTGCTGAATCCACCCATGCTGACCAACGCTGGGGGTTGTCCGGGATCTTGGAGGTAGCTGACTTTTCGGTTGGCGCATTGCGCCCATTGCGCCTTCTGATTAGTGAAGAACGTCGTAGCCAGCTCTGCGGTAGGAAAACCCACGACCGACTGGATCACCATCCGGTGCATCGGCTGATCGGCTGGCTGCTCGGCGACCGCGGCTCCATTGAGCGCTTGAACTGCCGCTGCTTGCCATCCGCTCCCGTTATAGACGCTCTGCTGGCCGGGCAGCCACGGTGCCACGCAATCCTTCTCGACGAGCTTGCGCCAATCGGTACCCAAACTGCCGATTGGCCCGGGATTGACCTGCGCGTGCAAAATCGTCCCGACCTCGTCAGCACCGAGCAGCAGACTTTTCAGGTCGGACACGGTCACCGGTGGCGCTGACGATGTGGGTGCCGACGATGTGATCGGCTGGCCCGCTGTGTGTTTCTCCGACGGCGCCATCAGGATAGCGGCGCTGACACCGGCAGCCACCACCAAGGCCGTGGTCGCGGCTGCGATGATCCACCGGTGTTGTCGCCGCGGCGCCGGCGGTGCGCCTGGCGTTGTCCACTGTGCTGGCGGCGGGCTCACCGGTCCAAACATGGTCCGCGGACCACTCTCGGGCCGCCACCACGGTGTGGTGACTGGAACGCGCGGGTAAGATCTGACATCTTGGCTCGGAATAGCTTGCCACGGCGCGGTATGCGGCGTGGCAAGCCCATGCAGCGCCTCGGTTGCCGCCACGGCGAGGGAGCCGGCGGTCTGGAAACGCTGCCCGGGATCTTTGGCCATCGCGGTGGCGATTACCGAATCCAACGCTGCCGGAAGGTGTGGGACCCAGTCGGTGACCCGCGGCGGCGGCTGCTGCAGGTGTGCAAGCATCATTGCCGGTACACCACCCTCGGCGGGAAACGGAGTCTTCCCGGTAAGCAGCCGAAACAGCGAGCACCCCAACGAATACAGGTCAGCCCGGTGATCGAATCGCAGACCGGCGAGCACTTCCGGTGCAGCGTAGGTCACAGTGGCCACCAGCGAACCGGTTACTGTCAGCCCGACGTCGTCGAGAGCACGCGCAATCCCGAAATCGGCTAGCAGCACTCGCTCAATCCCACCGCCTTCGGTCGACAGCAGGAAGTTGCCGGGTTTGACGTCACGGTGCACGACGTTGTGCCAGTGGGCATAGTCCAGTGCCTTAGCGATTTCACCGACGACGTGCACGGCGCGTTCCGGCGTCATGGTGCCCGCGCGTAGCGCTCCGTCGGCATCGGTGCCGTCGACGAATTGCATAGCAATCCATAGCTGTCCGTCTTCGGTTTCACCACGGCGGTATACCGAGACGATGTTGGGGTGGGCAAGAACGGCAGCGACGTCGGCCTCGCGAACAAATCGAGCTCGGAAATCTTGGTTGCGGGACAACTCTGCGGACAGCACCTTCAGCGCTTCACGACGCGGCAATGTTGGATTGTGCACCAGGTAGACGGTGCCCATTCCGCCCGCTCCCAAGACTCGCTTGATCCGATAGCCAGCCACCAGCGCGCCAACGGGCAGCATGGGTCAGCAACCGCCCGGCCGTGGCCCGGCCTTGGGTGCAGCACTCTCGCCGCGCCGCATGGCGCGCGGGTGGATCATGGTCGGTAAAGGTATCGCAATGGCGGTCATTGTGTGCGCGGTCTGCTCGACGACGCCTACGAGGTGGGTAGCGGTGGTCATCTCGGCGAAACCTTGCCGGCGATCAAGTTGGCGATCGGGACCGCGGGGTTCGTCAAAGTTGCACTGCAGGAACTGATGTCGACGACCACATTATTACGCACTGTCAGCGCGCGCTGACAGTGCTGCTGCGGGGGGTTCGACTCCACGTGCAGGGTGAGCGCGTGGACATTGTCGGCAACGGTGCTCGGTGCGCCGAATGTCAGGCGTGCGGGCGTCCGGTCAGGAAGGTTCAACGAGGTGGTCCGATTGGCGCATTGTTGCCATTGACCCACTTGCTCGGACACCGCACCCGCAGCTTGGTCAGCAGTCAAAAACGCGATGACTGCCTGGGCGACATTGTTGAGCTGTGATGCATCCGCTGGGTCGTTGATTGCCTGCTGCTCTACACCCATGAAACCGAATTTGGCGTAAACCGCAGTCTGAGCCGGCCCGTACGCGCCAAGGCAATCCTTATCCGTCAGGTAGGGAGACAGGTCGAACGGGCGCTGAGCAGATTCCGCCACCTGCAGCCCCGGGTCACCCATCAGTTGTCTGATTTCATCGATCGGGACCAGCAGGCCGGCCAGAGCCGAGACCAAAACTCTTGGCGCCGGCGTAGCCGACGTAGTAGTCGTCGTGGTGGCCGATGCGGACGCCGTCACGGAATCCTGTTGTGCTGTAACGCTACTCCGCCTGAACACGGTGACGCCTCCGGCGGCGAGCAGTATGACAGCGGCGAGGGTCCCGATCACCCACGCCCTGCGCCGGCGTGGCGGGCCCGCTGGCGGATGCGGCGGCGGCAGCAGCGGCACCGCGGAACCACCGGGCGTTGCCAGCAGTGTCCGCGTGCCGGCCGGCGGCCGCCACCAACCGCTATCCGCCGGACTGGGATACGAGCTCACCTCGGCGGTAGGGACTGCCCGCAACACCGCCTCGGGCGTCGGCTGGTTGTGCAGCGCCGCCGCGGCAGCGGATGCGAGCTCGGTGGCCGATCCGAAGCGCTGAGCGGGATCCTTCGCCAGGGCGATGCGGATCACCGAATCCATGGCCGGAGGTAGCCCGGATACCCGATCTGTCACGCGCGGCGGTGGCTTGTGCAGGTGAGCCATCATTACAGCCGCAGGACCGTTGGCGGCGGCGCCGGCGAATGGCGTCTTCCCGGTAAGCAGCCGAAACAGACTGCACCCCAGGGAATACACATCCGCTAGGCCGTCGAACGGGCGGCCGGCCAGCACTTCGGGTGCCGCGTACGCCATTGTCGCGATGACAGATCCCGTCACCGTCAATCCGACATCGTCGATCGCGCGGGCGATTCCGAAATCACCCAGCAGCACCCGCTCCGGTCCACCGCCGTCGCGGGACAGCAGGAAGTTAGCAGGTTTGACGTCGCGGTGCACGACATTGTGGTTGTGGGCATAATCCAAGGCTTGCGCCACCTCACCGACGATGCGCAGTGCGCGCTTCGGGGTCATCTTTCCCGCGCGCAGTGCATCGTCTGCATCGGTGCCGTCGACGTACTGCATGGCGATCCACAGTTGCCCATCATCGGTTTCGCCGCGGCTGTAGATCGAGACCACGTTGGGGTGTTGTAGACGGGAAGCGACATCAGCCTCGCGGATAAACCTGGCCCGAAACTCGTCGCTGTGGGACAGTTCCGCGGAAAGCACCTTCAGCGCGTCACGCCGGGGCAGATCGAGATTTTGCGCCAAGTACACGGTGCCCATGCCACCGGCACCGATAATTCGTTCGATTCGGTAGTCCGCAACTACCGAACCGGGGCCTAACATGCGCAGTAACGCGTTTGGCGCTCAAACCTGGATCGGCACATGCTTTTCCGCGCACGCGTCCACGACGGCCGCAACGATGTCCTGGGTGCGTAATGTCTCCAGATCTTCGACGGTCACCGAGCCCTTGTCGGTGCGGTGCTGGGCAGCCACCCGGGAATCGCGCAGCCGCTCGGCGCGCTCGACGACGTTGCGGGCGAAGCGGCCGTTCTGCATCATGTCGATTCCGTGGCTGCCGTCAGGTGACAGATAGGCCCGCAAGGTCTTACATGCCATGTTCAGCGCTTCGCGGGCGGCGGGCTCGATCACCGTCGCGCGGGGTGCGCCGTAGCGCACCGCGATCTCCACCAGCTCATCGGGAGCGTAGGACTCGAAGCGCAGCTTGCGATTGAACCGGCCCGCCAAACCGGGGTTGACGGTGAGGAATTCGTCGACCTCCTTCTCGTAGCCCGCACCGATGAAACAGAAGTCGAATCGATGTACCTCGAGGGCGACCAGCAGCTGGTTGACCGCCTCCATGCCGATCATGTCCGGGCGGCCGTCGTGGTGGCGCTCCACCAATGAATAGAACTCATCCATGAACAAAATGCGACCTAGCGAACGGGCGATCAGCTCGTTGGTCCTTGGGCCGGATGCCCCGATGTGCTCACCGCAGAAGTCAGCCCGTTTGACTTCGATGATCTCGGGATGCCGCACGATGCCCAGCCCGGCATAGATCTTCCCCAGCGCCTCGGCCGTGGTTGTCTTTCCGGTGCCGGGCGGGCCGACAAGAAGCATGTGGTTGGTCTGATTGGTCAGCGGCAGCCCGGCCGCCATCCGCAGCGCCCGAACCTCGATCTGGTCCTCGATCTCGGCGACCGCCCGTTTGACTTCGCTCAACCCGACTTGGTTGTTGAGCAGGGCACGACCTTCAGCCAGCAGCTCTTCGCGCCGCCCTTCGTTCTCCTCTTCGCGGCGCTCCTGCTCGGACCGCTCCGTGGTGACGTCCCATTTGTTGCTGCGGGTGTTGATCGTTTCCTCGTCGGTGACCACCAACTGCAGGTTCGGGTCGGCCAGCGCATCCTTCGCCGGCTCGATCAGTGCCCCGTTGATCGTCGCCCTCGATAGCCAAACCTGGGCCTTGTCCTCCTGATCGAGCTGACGGTGAGCCATTCCCCGCACGTAGGCGAGATCGGCTGCAATCAAAGGAAATTCGTTCGGGTCGATCGCTGTCACCGCGGTGTCGGTCAGCTGGTGCCGGCGTGCCTCGCCCGCGCCAACGTGTCCGGCTCGCAAATCGACCCGATCTGCCCAGTCCAGCGCGACACGTCCCTGCCCGAGATGAGCCGCAGCGTGTGCGGCCAGCGCGTTGGTGGCCGCAGTGACCGCCGACATGATGATCGCCTGCGGCGGCAATATGGTGGCCGCCACCGAAATCACGTCCGGCCAGCGCCGCGTGGCGAACATCAGGTAGGCCCGCACATACTGCTGCCACTGATGGTTCTCCCAGCTATCCAGCAGCGTCGAATCTTTCAGCAGCGACTCGGCTTTCTCGTACTGGCCGTCCTCAATAAGCGCGCTGGCCAGCGCCAACCCCGCGTGCGAGGACTCCGTCACCGAGATCGCCAGATATGGCCCGGCTTTGATCGACGCCGACAGCCGAACACCGAGCCGGTTGGTCTCCCGGTGCAGCCGCGCCCCGTAGGCGTACAGCTGCTGCAATGTCGACAGCGCCTCGTCGCCGGCGGCGATCCGGCCGAGCCACGCGTCAGCCATCGACGGGTCGATCTCGCTGGCCTCGCGGAACCGCGCCAGGGCGGCCGACCGGTCGTTGTCGAACAACGACATGGCCTGATCGAACCGCTTGCGCGCGGCGGCCGTGGTACTGCTGCTAGTCATCCGCGCCGCTCCTCCTCATCGCTGCGCTCTGCATCGTCGCCGGCGCGGTCATGCGCCGCTCCTCCTCATCGCTACGCTCTGCATCGTCGCCGGCGCGGGTCATCGTTTAGTCCACCGATTCGAGCTCGGTTGTTCTCAGGGTCGGTTCCGAGGATATGTAGCGATTCTCGGCCCGGAACAACTCGACCTCAACCGTATGGAGTTGTCCAGCGGCCGTCACGTCGACGGTCGCCGGGCCGATCTGGGTGATGAGCACATCGGCAGATCCCCGGTAGGGCGTACCCGGCTCACCGACCGAGATCAGCGTGTTCGGTCGCGGCGCGGGAGTGACTGTGCCGTCGACGACGCTGACGGTGGTGCCGGCGATCGGCCTGACCTGATTGCCCACGGCGATATCGGGCATCCGCACGCTGGCCCACCGCTGCTGGTCGCGGGTATGCACGGTGATCCGCTCCCCGGCGCCGGCCAGCCGCACCACGATTCGTTTGGCCAATGCGTCCTGCGCGGCGATATGCACCCGACTGAACTCCCCCGGGTCGTCGAGCGGCAGCATCAGCCGGTTACCGGCATCGACCTTGCCCAGCAACACACCCGAGGGTCCGATCGGAATGATCAGCGGTTCGACCAGGATGCCGCGCCGGATACCGTCCAGCGTCGGCATCGGTCCGCAGAGATTGGCCGCGATCGCACGTGCTTGCTCTCCGGGCAAGGTCTTCAGCATGACGCTCGGTGGAGCTGTCGGCGGCTGTGCGGTGCGCACGGTGACCGTTGCCGTCATGCTGCCATCGCTGAACACCGTGATGTTCTGGACGATCCCGTCGGCCCGCAGCGCCCACGCGTGTTCTAAGTTTTCCGCGGTGATATCGCCGGGTCGGTACCAATAGGTTGTCAGCCAACCGCCCTCGCCCCGCGCCGTACGCCACCGCTGGTGCTGCGCGTTCAGCGCCGAGGAACCCAGCCGCCGCTCCAACTCAACGATGTCGGTGGCGGTCGCGACCTTGGCGCGAAGGCCCTCCTGCCGTAGCGCCGCGCTGATCCGTTGCGCCGCGGCCAGGGTCGCGGTGCCGACCGAGGTACGCCATTGCAGCGCTTCGGCATTGGGGAACGACGCGATTCGCACGATCAGCCATGTCTCCCGCTGACCGGCATACGGCGGCGTGCCGATCAACGTGTCGTAGACCCGCGGGTAGTCGCCGCTGCTGCGCCGCCGCGCCCCGACGCTGACCACGCTAAGGGATTCGATGGCCAACCCCAGGCTCTGGTACAGCAGCGGCAACAGTTCGGCGACGTCGACGGTGTTTTCGGTGTACGTCGCCGTCGACCCGGTGAACAGGGTCGGCCGATGTGCCTTGCCGAGCAGCTGCACGGCCACCACCGCGACGCCATCCTGGTACCGAACACCACCTCCGGCACGGTCGTTGGCCACCGTGATGGGTTCGCTCAAGGTGATCGCTCGATGGCGCTGGCGCCACAGCATCAGCCATGACCACAGCGGTTGCCCCCACCAGGGGATCACACCGGCCGTTACTGAAAGCGCCAAACCCACTGCGGCGCCGGGGTATCCGGCTACGGTCCAGCCGATCAGGCCGGTCGCGAGGACGCCGACGATGATCGCCAGCCTTACCCCAGCCGTCATCGCTCTCGCCGAGCCCGCGCGACGAGCGATGCGATCACCACCGCGGCGGCCACCAAACCAGCGAACACCAACGCCACAGTGCGCGCACGGTGATCCGTCGGCGGCGGTGGGGCGGCCGGCACGATCAGGCGGCTCTGGGCGCCGGGTGCAAGGCGGTCCCCGGGTGGCACGTTGAATGTCAGCGCAGCGACCGGATCCACCACTCCGTAGCCAACCTGGTTGTCCACACCGCGCGGCGGGTTATGTGCCGTCTGCAGAATGCGGTTGACGATCTGATGGGCGGACAGCGCCGGATACTTGGCCCGCACCAACGCGGCTACCCCGCTCACATAGGCCGCCGAAAAACTCGTACCCCAGAACGGCATGTTCTTTTCACCCGGCCGGATTGGCGGATAGGCGTTCACCGGTCCACCGGTCTGCGCAGACAACCCCATGATTCCGACGCCGGGTGCGGCAGCAGCCACCCACGGGCCGGAAAGGCTCTTGTTGACCGGAGCGCCGGTGTTGTCAACCGCGCCCACGGACAGAACGTAGTCGGCGAACCAGGACGGCGACGACACCGTCTTGACCTGATGCCAGTCCCGCGGATCGGAGGTATCCAGCGGGTCGAAGCCCGGATTCTGGGCACACTCGTCTTCGCCCTCGTTACCGGCTGCCGCGACGATCACTGCGTCCTTCACGGTCGCGGCGTACCAGACGGCCGCTCCAATGGCACTCTGATCCAACGGATCAGCGGCCGACACACAGGCGGTGACGCTGACATTGATCACCTTGGCGCCCATGTTGGCCGCGTGCACGATCGCGCTCGCCAGCGAGGCGACGGTGCCGGCTTTCTTCCGGGCTTCGGTGTCGCCGCCGCCGGGCTTCTCCAGCTCGTAGGCCCGCGAGGACTGGCGGATGGAGATGATCCTCGCATGTGGCGCTACCCCGGCGACCCCGTCCGGCGCACCCGGCGGCGGGGGCGGCACCTCGGGATCGTCCGGTTGTCCGGCAACGGGATCCCCCGGCCCATTTGACGGTTGGTCTTCCGGGGGCGGCGGAGGTGGCGGTGGCGGTGGCGCCGGCTTGGTTTCGGTGATCGTCACCGGCGACGGCGGTGGCGGTGGCGCGGGCGGCGCCGGTGGCGCGCCCGGCGGTGGTGGCGCCCCGACGGCCGGCGGCGGGCCCGCCGGGGGCGGAAACGCCGGCACGGCGGGCAGCCGGGCGGGCATCGGTGTGCCCTGGGGCGCAGCGGCGATCAGCGAGGCCACCACGGTGCCGTGCGCGTCGCAGTCCATCAAGCCGTCGCCGCCCATGATGTAGTCGCCGCCGGGCACCACGGGTAGCCGGGGGCTGGGGTTGACGCCGGTGTCGATGACGGCGACCGGCACCCCGTTACCGGTCGAGTACTGCCAGGCCTTGGCGATGTTGAGCATCGTGAAGCCCGGTGCGGTGACGGCCACATTCGGATCGGCGACGGTGATGGTCCGTGCGCAGATGTTGCTTTGCCGCATCGGCTGATCCGGGCCCGGCTTGCCGTCTGCAGGCACCCGGCCAGGGTCGACTATCGGCCGCGGAATTGCCTGCGCCGCAGGAAGACCGGTCGATAGACCAACCAGCAGGCCGACCAGCGTTAGCGCGGAGATCCGCCGCGGCGAAGAGGCACGGTTCATCGCATCCGCACCCAGTTGAACAATCCGCCGATCCACGCGGCCAGCGGAAGAGCCGCGATGATGGCGAAGATTTCTAGCCATTCGGCGATCATCCGCACCAACGGGGTGAACCTGGTGATAGGCACCAACAGCGCCGCCGCCAGCCCGGCGGCACCGAATCCGCCCAAAACCAGCGCAGCCCACGCCACCGGCTCAGCCGATGCCGCGGGCGCATGCAGGACGTATTTGATGACGCCGGCGCATGTTGCGGCCGTGGCCCCGCACACCAGCGCAATAGCTTGCCGTTTGTCGGCGAATGCACGTCCGCGGCTGACGAAGATGAGGACGAACAGCCCCGCCAGCACCGCGGCCGCCCCACTCCGGTGACGGCCCGGCATCAGCGTGGCCCACACCGCGGCCGGCAGCGTCAGGCTGGCCGCCACACAGATTCCGGTCAGCACATTGTTCGCGGTAACCGCGGCGGCCGCGATCTGCGCCCCGCGCGGCGTGGTGTCCGGGCTCAGCTCCTCCTCGGCGGCCTCGTCCACCGGCGAGACCGCGTCAACCGGCAACCCGGCGCTGCGACGAAAAAGGTCGCGTCCGGTGACCGACCCGAAGTACGGCGGCCGGATCCGAGCGGACCACAGCGCGATCGTGGGCGCCAGGGTCAGCAAGAACAGCAGCACGACCAGGGTGCACATGCCCAGCCACTGGGCGGGAACCGGCCGCCACATCCGCGCCCCGGCGACCAGTCCGCCCAGCGCGCACAGTGTCACGATGCTCGCCGCCACATTGACGTGACGTCGCGTCACCACCGCTATCCCGCAAGTGAGCACGCCCGCCGCGAGAACGGCGATAAACAGATGCGCCGCCCCCAGCTTGCCCGGCGCCCCCGCGCCCAGACTCGCCGCCAGCAGCGGCACAGAAAGCCAAGCGAATCCGCCGAGGATGTCAACGCGACGCGGCCACCAACGCGCCACCACCCCCGCACCACAGATGGCAAACAGACCCAGGACACCTGTCACGATGCTGGGCATTAGCGAGTCGCTGGCGGTGCGGTCACGCACGGCCAGCCCAAGCACCGACGCGGACATCATCGCCAGGATGGCCAGCGCGGTGTGCGCCGCAGTGTCGGCGGTGACGGGCTCGAAGAGTTGCTCGCCGATCCGGGCCAGACCGGTGGACAACGACTCGTATTGCGGCTCGAACGAGTCGCCCTGCACAGCGGGAACCAGCACCAGCGTGGCGCCGTCTTCGACGCCCAACTCATCGAGAGTTTTAGTGACGTCCAGCCGCACGCCGTTGGACTTGTGCAACTCGTAGCCGACGCCGGATTCCAGCCCGGCCAAGCCCCGCCGCTTGAGCTCATCGTTGAGCAGCTCGACGATGTTGTCGACGAACACTTCCACCGGCACCGATGCCGGATACACCTGAGAGACAAGGTGTTCGCCACATACCACCGCAACTGCGCAACGCGCGGGAAATGCGACCTTCGCCATTACCGTGGCCTGTCGGCGTCCGGAACATATTTGTCCGCTAACGCCGCGGTGATCTCAAATAGCCGGAGCCGTGTTTTCTTTTGCAATTCGTGTTGGGTATCGATGATCCCGCCCTTGGCCAAATGCGGGTCATAAGGCATAAATTCAACTGTCGCACCCGATTGGCCAAAGCGTTCGGTCAGATAAGCTCGCGCGTCGGGATCGAGTTTGTTGCGGCTGTCGTTCAGAATGACCATGCTGCGCGACACCAATTCGTGATAGCCCATTGCCCGCAGCAAATCGATAGCCCGCGTCACCGGCAGCGAAGTGTCGGCGGTAAGTCCCGATACGAATACCAATGTGTCGCAGGCGTCGAACACGGCCTTCATCACCGGGTGTTCAAGGTCGTCGGAGGTGTCCACCACGATGACGTTGTGGGTGCGACGGAGCCGCGACAGCACTCCGGTGAACATCGACGGCACCAGCGGCCGCGGTTGGTCAGACGCCCGGTTCCCGGC
>DASZKQ010000366.1:0-3377 GCA_035552835.1 Mycobacterium sp.
CATAAACTCCGAGCCTAGTGCGGCTCACGGCTGTATTGAATCGCCCGCCTCCTCAGCCCGCCGTTCCGGCGCGCATCGTCACCGGCTAAGTGGTCTCGATGCGTTCCAGACGTCCCTCGGTGATGGAGGCGATCTGATCGACGATGACCCGCAGCCGCTCGTCGTCGTCGGCGGCGGTGTTGAAGGCTGGCACGAACACCGGGTCGAGGGTCCTGGGCGCCCCGGCCAGCAGCCAATGCGCCACCCGGTGGATTCGCTCGCGTTGCGAGCGCTGACGCTCCAGATGACGCGGATCGGACATGATGAATTGCAGCGCCAGAGTCTTGAGCAACGCAACCTCGGCGCGCACCACCTCTGGGACCCGCAAGTCGGTTTGGTAGCGGGCGAGCCGCCCGGAACCCGCGGCAGCCCTGGTGGCTGCGATCGCCGCCGACGCGAACCGGCCCACTAGCTCGCTGGTCAGCTGCTTGAGCGCAACCGAGGCCGCCAGCGTGCCGTCGTATTTGCCGACCGCAGCGACCACCGGTAGCCCGGACAACCGATGCGCGGCGGCGGCCAGGTCGTCGGCCTGCATCCGTGCGAAGTCGCGTTCTCCCAGCTTGGCTAGCGCGGTCGCTTCGTCATCGTCGGCGAGCACCCGTAAGTCGATCCGTCCGGACACGACGCCGTCTTCCACGTCATGCACCGAGTAGGCGACATCATCGGCCCAGTCCATCACTTGGGCTTCCAGACAAGCCCGGTCTGCGGGGGCACGTTGGCGTACCCAGGCGGCTGCGTCGCGGTCGAAATCGTAAAAGCCGAACTTGCGTCGATCCCGACGCCGCGTCCAGGGATATTTGGTGACGGCATCCAGACCCGCCCGGGTCAGGTTCAGTCCC
Organism: Mycobacterium sp.; assembly: GCA_035552835.1. GTDB lineage: Bacteria > Actinomycetota > Actinomycetes > Mycobacteriales > Mycobacteriaceae > Mycobacterium. The sequence goes on from DASZKQ010000366.1 coordinate 879, forward strand.
ACACTATGTCCTTGCTGATCAAGAACTTTGGGCTCCAGGCTGGTCAGGATCCGGAAGTTTTGCGCATTGCCCTCGAAGCCACCGTGCGCCGCCGCGACCTCATCGAGCGCCTGCTCGCCGTTGTGCCCGTACTGCGGGTGCCCGATGTCGTGGGCCAGACCGGCCATGTCGACAAGGTCTGGATCGCAACTAAGCCCGATCGCCATCCCTCGCCCGATCTGGGCGACCTCCAGCGAATGAGTCAGTCGCGTGCGTGGAGTGTCACCTTCCCTCGGTCCGACGACCTGTGTTTTGTCAGCAAGGCGGCGCAGCGCAGCGCTGTGCAGCACCCTGGCGCGATCCCGGGCGAAGTCGGTGCGGTGCTGACCCTCAGTACCCGGCAAGCCCGCGGTCTTCGGTGCTTCGGGAACCACGCGCTGGCGGTCGAAATCGTCGTAGGGGTCTTGGTGACTCATCGACGAACAGTCTGCCCGACCCGGAAGCGGATTAGATTGTCGGGCATGAGGACAGTCCGCTCGCTCGCCCTGTTGATGGCGACGCTGATCATCGCACTATTGGTGGCGCCGTCCGCCGCTGCGCAGCCGCCGTTCCGGCTGTCCACCTACGTCACCGATGACGCCGGGGTGTTGAACGGCTCGGGTCGCGCCGCGATCCAGTCGGCCACCGGCAAGCTCTACGCCGACCGCCACGTGCAGCTGTGGGTGGTTTTCGTCGACGACTTCTCCGGGCAGCCGGCCGTGAGCTGGGCGCAGAACACGCGCACGGCCAGCGACTTGGGCGACTTCGACGCGTTGCTCGCCGTCGCCACCGTTGACCATTCCTACGCGTTCCTGGTGCCCAACCGGGTGCAGACGATCAGCTCGGGTCAGGTCGACGATCTGCGACGTAACCAGATCGAACCGGCGCTGCGCCGCGGCGACTGGAGCGGTGCGGTCGTCGCGGCCGCCAACGGCCTCGACCGGGGACAGCCGCCGACGAACTCGGCACCGCTGCTGATCGGGTTGGGCGTGATCCTTGTCGCGGTGCTCGTTTTGTACGTAGCGGTGCGTTACCGGCGGCGTCGACGGCGCGCGGCCGAGCTGGCCGCCGCCCGCCGGGTCGACGCCACCGACCCCGACGCACTGGCGGCGCTGTCGCTGGGTGCGCTCGACGACCTATCGCGATGGAAAGTCGTCGACGTCGACAACGCGGTTCGCACCAGCGCAAACCAGCTGGCGCTGACGGTTGAGGAATTCGGCGAGCAGCGAACCCAGCCCTTCGCCCGTGCCGTCGACAGCGCCAAAGCCGCTCTGGCACAGGCGTTCACCGTGCGCCAACAACTCGACGACGCGATACCCGAGACGCGCGCGCAACGGCGTGAGCTATTGACACAGGTGATCGTCTCCGCGGCGCGGGCCGATCGTGAGCTGGAATCACAGCGGGATGCCTTCGAAAAAATGCGCGACCTTGTGGTCAACGCACCGGCGCGGCTCGACGGTCTGACTCAGCAGATGGTCGAGCTGACGGCGCGCATCAGCCCGGCCGGTCAGCGAATGACCGAGCTGCGCAACGAATTCGACCCCGCTGCGCTGACTTCGGTAGCCACCAACGTCACGACCGCCAAGGATCGGCTGGCATTCGCCGACCAAAACCTCAGCCGCGCGCGTGATCTGGCCGCTAAGCCGGTCAGCGGCGAACAAAGCCCACTGGTCGACGCCGTGCAAGCTGCCGAGTCGGCGCTGGGACAAGCCCGTGCGTTGCTCGACGCAGTGGACAGCGCCGCCAACGACATTCGCCACGCGGTCGCCACGCTGCCGTCGCTGATCGCCGACATCCAGGCGGGTCTCGAGCACGCCGACACGCAACTGCAAAGCGCGCAGCAAACCAAAGCGGCGCACGTTCGCGAATTGGCCAGCGTCCGGGATGCGGCAAGAAAAGCCCTCGACGCTGCCCGCGCCAGCGGTTCGGCCGATCCGCTCGGCGCGTTCACCCAACTGACCAAGGTGGACGCCGACTTGGACCGGCTCCTCGCCACCGTCGCCGAAGAGCAAGCAGCCGCCGTGCGCCTCAACCGTAGTTTCGAGCAAGCCCTTTTTACCGCGCAGTCGCAGATCCACGCCGTCTCCGATTACATCGACACCCGCCGCGGCAGCATAGGACCCGAGGCGCGGACCCGGCTTGCCGAGGCAAGCCGGCAACTGCAAGCCGCCCAAGATAAACGCGAGACCGACATCAGCGAAGCGATCACACGTGCCAACTCCGCGGCGACACTGGCGGCTCAGGCTCAGTCACTTGCCAACGACGATGTCCAATCCGCCCAGGTCGCCTACGCCGGACGCTACGGCGGCGGTGACCACATGGGCGCGATGATGGGCGGGATCATCATCGGCGACATGCTCGGCGGAGGTTTCGGCGGCGGTTGGGGTGGCGGCTGGGGCCCAACGTCGTTCGGCGGTTCATCGGGCTCATCCGACGGCGGCTTCATGGGCGGCGGCGGGCGGTTCTGAGGTCGCGATCGCG
>DASZKQ010000367.1:0-8121 GCA_035552835.1 Mycobacterium sp.
CGCACGATGGACTGGTGCTCGGCCTCCAACGACGCGGCCTGGGCGCGAATCAACGCACCGTGGGCGTCCACGTCGCCGAACTGGTAATTAATCGACATGAGCGTGTTCTCCTAAATGGCTTGGGGGATGGGCTAGCTGGACAGGATCTGCTGGGAGGCCTGCTCTTGGGACTCGTAGTTGTTGGCGTCGCGGATCAGCCCGTCGCGCACCCCGTGCAGCATGTTGACGATGTTGCGGAAGGCCTGGTTCATCTGGCCCATGGTGTCGTAGGACGTCATCTGGGCCGTACCGCTCCAGCTGGCACCGGCGATGTTTTGGCTCGATGCCCACATCTTGCGGGCCTCGTCCTCCACCGTCTGGGCGTGCACATCGAAACGGCCCGCCATCGACCGCATCTCGTGCGGGTCAGTCATAAAACGCGTAGGCATAACTCTTTCTCCTTATCTCGATGTCATTTCAGCGTTAATGCATTGTGCGGCAACGGCATCCCCCCGCCTCTCACCCGCCGGCCGGCGTGCGGGTTTCGACTTTCACGGGAGCTGTCTTGGCAGCCTGGGTGCCCCTACCGCGCCCGCTGAGCGAACCCATGAGAGCTTGAGTGAACGGGCTGTTGGGCAGACCCGCGGATGGGGCCATCGGGCTGACACTGGTTTCGGGCAAGACCGGAGCCGCGCGAACAGCCATCTCCGGCGCCTTGTTCGCCCAAGCATTCGGTATCGACAGCCCGCCCAGCCGTTGCGCCGAGGCCAGCTGCGCGCCGACCGCCTGCGCCCATCCCCGCATTTCGCCCTGGATGCCGCCCATCAAGAGCTTCATCTTGCCGTCGACGATCTGGGAAACGTTGGCTAACATCGCCTGGTTGCCCGCCTGCAACGCCTGGCTGGCGCTCATCGAGTTGCCCAGGCTCATCAACATCTTGGCAGGCGTGCTGGCGAACGTCGTCAAGTAGTAGGCGGCCTGAAACGGAAGAATCGACCCCACGGAGTTGGCCACACTTGTCGGGGCCAGCACGGTCAGGAGCTGGGTCTCCGTAGTCCCCGTTACGCCAAGATCGGTCAGCACGCCGGTCCATGCGTTCGTTAATGTATTCCCGTTGGCGGTGTTTCCCAGGTAGGCATTGAGCAGCGCCTGCAGGTCGGTGCCCAACGTGGAGGTCGTATTCGCCGTCGTCTGGGCGGCCGCGGCCGCGTTGGCCGACGTCCCCCCGTCGCTGGTCGTCGGTGCGGCGGTCTGTTGCGGCAATGCGGTGGCCTGCTGGGAGACCAGCGCATAGGTGTCCATCGTCAGCCCGTCCTGGAACCACATCTCCAGGTAGTGCGCCTCGGTGGCCGCGATCGCCGGGGTGTTCTGGCCCAGGAAGTTGGTCGCGACCAGCGCCGCTAACAACGCCCGGTTGGCCGCGATCACCGATGGCGGCACCGTCGCGTCAAACGCGCCCTCATAGGCGGCAGCAGCCAATCTGGCCTGGGCACTGGTCTGAGCGGCTTGAATCGAGCTGCCCTGCAACCATGCGATGTACGGCGCCGTCGACGAAGCCATCCGCGCCGAGGACGGACCCAACCACGGCCCGCCGGTCAATTGCTGGATCACCGATTGGTACGAGGTGGCAGTGGTCTCCAGGTCAGCAGCCAACTCGTCCCAGGCCGACGCCGCCGCCATCAACGGCCCCGCTCCCGCTCCGGAATACATCAAGGCCGAGTTGAGCTCGGGCGGAAACATCATAAAGCTCATCGGGTCACGCCCCCGTTACCCCGCAGCTGCCGCATTCGCCGCCTCTGTCAACCCATAGGCCCCCGCGCCGGAGCGCAATGCGGCCACCAATTGCTCATGTACCTCCGCCGCCTGGGCGGCGAGCTGCTGATACGCCGCGCCCTGCTGACCGAACTGGGCCGCCGTCATCGCCGACACAATATCGGACGCCGCCGGGGCCAACCCCGTCGTCGGCGCCGCCGCAGCCGTATTACGGGCCACCATCGCGTCACCGAGACCAGACAAACTGCTCGCAGCACCCGACAACACTTCCGGCTGCGTAGTTACGAACGACACCGTGCGCCCTCCTTAAGATGACGTCAAACCCCCGGTCAGCCGTCCGCAACAGTTAATACAATTAACTTAATGCGGGAAGCGTTCGTCCGGGGGCCTAACGGTGCGGCAATCGTAAATCACGAACGCGCCTGTTGTGCTGAAAAATAGCAAAGACATTCAGGTCGCATCAACATTTTTCTTCACGTTCAGACAGCGTGCTCTCAGGCAAGAGCGCAACGCGCTGAACTGTATCACGTTGGCCGGTGTTATTAGACGTCTGTCAGTAACTTCTGCAGCGCAGCTCGGCCGTCGTCGTCAAGCGGCAGCAGTGGCCGCCGCGGATCCCCAACTCCGGCACCAATTAACTCCAACCCGGCCTTGACCGTGGTGGCCAGCCCGCCTGCCACGATGAACTCCAGCAGAGGCTTGAGCTCGGTGTAAATGGTTTGCGCTCTTGGCAATTCGCCAGCGCGCACCGCATCGTACAGGTCGATACAGGGCTGTGGGCGCAGGCATGGTGCGGCCGTGCACTAACCGCGGCACCTGCCCGCAGCGCGTCCAGCGCCAGCGGGTTACTGCCGTTGTAGAACGGCAGCCGGCCCCCGCTGAGCTTGTCGATGCGCTGCATCCGGGAAAGGTCACCGGTGGACTCTTTGACCATAGAGATGTTGTCGATGGTGTCAAACATCCGCACCAGTAGTTCCGGGCTCATATCGACCCCGCTTGCGGCCGGGTTGTTGTACATCATGATCGGAATCCCGATCGCCTGACCAATACTGAGAAAATGCTGAAGAATTTCCCGTTCGGACAGTTTCCAGTAAGAAACCGGCAAGATCATCACCGCATCAGCGCCGGCGTGTTGCGCGTACTGCGCGCGCCGCGTCGTCTTTGCGGTCGTCAGATCGGAGACGCCGACGATGACGGGCACCCGGCCGTCGACCGCTGCGATCGTGGTGTCGACGACGGCATCGAACTCATTTCGTCGAGATAGGCCAGCTCGCGGCGCTGCCCAGCGGGGCGATTGCGTGCACACCGCTCACTACCAGCCGGTCGACCAGCGGGGCCAGCTGCTGAGTGTTGATTGTGCGCGCCGAATCAGTGGTGAACGGAGTCACTCGTTACCCACCGGAACGCCCGGGCAGTCAGCCAAGAACGCGCAGTCGTCGTAGGGCGGTGTGGTGTCCATCTGGGACACCACCAGCGGGACCTCCAGCATCGATAACGCCGCCGCGTGAAATGCATGCGTGTGCACGATGCACTGCACGTCAGGCGGTGCGCGATAAATCCAGCTGTGAAAACGATTGGCGGGGTTAGGGATTCCGTCCCCGTCCAGCACGTTGAGGTCCCGTCGACTATGAGCAGGTTGCCCGCGGTGATCTCGTCGAACCCCAGAGTGGGCTCGAGTCACGCCTTCTGTGGATAAACGTGCATCAACCCCACACTCGCCGGCAGGTATGAATGAAGGGTGAGCGACGGAATCAGCCGCCGGACGTTACTGACGACGGGCGCGACGGCGGCCATCGTCGGTGCGGGTGTCGGCGCAGGCGGTGTTGCGTTGCTCGGGTCACCGGGTCGCGGTCCTAGTCTGTGGGCCCGGCCCGATCAGAGCGGGGCGCAACCGGTGGGCGGCCTGCATCTGCAGTTCGGCAAAGATGCGTCTACCCAAGTCGTTGTCTCTTGGCACACCACCGATCCCGTCCACAACCCGCGGGTCATGGTCGGCACGCCGACGTCCGGGTTCGGCCGCGTCGTGCCAGCCGAGACCCGCACCTATCGGGACGCCAAGTCCAAGAACGAAGTTCGCGTCAACCACGCCGTGCTCGACAACCTGGCTCCCGACACCGACTATGTCTACGCCGCGGTGCACGACGGCACCAACCCCGAGCTGGGGACAGTCCGAACTGCGCCGTCCGGGCGAAACCCATTTCGCTTCACCAGTTTCGGGGACCAGGCAACGCCGACCCTTGGCCGACTGAACAACACCAGCTACCGCAGCGACAATCTCGGCTCCCCGGCAGCCGGGGATACCACCACTGCCATCGAACGTCTCGGTCCGCTGTTCAACCTGGTCAATGGCGACCTGTGCTACGCCAACCTCGCGGATGACCGCATCCGCAGCTGGTCGGACTGGTTCGACAACAACACCCGCTCAGCCCGCTACCGGCCGTGGATGCCGGCGGCAGGCAACCATGAGAACGAATTAGGCAACGGGCCAGTCGGTTACGCCGCATACCAGACCTACTTCGCATTGCCCGACACGGGCTCCGACACCGAACTCCGCGGGCTGTGGTACGCGTTCACCGCCGGGGCGGTGCGGGTGATCAGCCTCAACAACGACGACGTCTGCTTCCAGGACGGCGGTAACTTCTACGTACACGGCTACTCGGGTGGCGCGCAAAAGCGTTGGCTGGAAACCGAACTTGCCGCCGCACGAGCCGACCCGCGAGTCGACTGGGTGGTCGTCTGCATGCACCAGACCGCGATCTCCACCGCCGATCACACCAACGGTGCCGACCTGGGCATCCGGCAGGAATGGCTGCCACTGTTCGACCGCTACCAGGTCGACCTGGTGGTGTGTGGTCACGAGCACCACTACGAACGTTCGCATCCGGTGCGGGGAGCACAAGACACCGAAACCAAAACGCCGAGCCCGGTCGAAACCCGCGCCGACGTGATCGACACCAGCAAGGGAACCGTCCACCTGGTCATCGGCGGTGGCGGCACCTCGGCGCCGTCGAACACCATGTTCTTCCCCGAGCCCAAATGCCGCGTGCTAACCAGCGTCGGCCAATTTGATCCGGCGATCGGACGCAAGGCACCGATCTACGTGGTGGAAGACGCGCCGTGGTCGGCGTTTCGCGACCGCGAAAACCCTTACGGTTTCGTGGCTTTCGACGTCGACCCGGGCTCGCCGGCCGGCAACACGTCGATCAAAGCAACGCACTACGCGGTCACCGGCCCCTACGGGGCGATCAGTGTGGTCGAACAATTCACCCTCACTCGGCCCCGCCGCGGCTGAGCGTTTTCTACGCTTGCTCCTATGACGACTACCGATCTCCCATTGGCCGGCAAGGTGGCCTACGTAACCGGCGCCGCCCGCGGCCAGGGTCGCTCGCACTGCATCAGGCTGGCCAGAGCCGGGGCCGATATCGTCGCGATCGACGCCTGCGGACCGGTCACCGCGCACAACGGCTATCCGGCGTCGCAGCCGGAGGACCTCGCCGAAACGGTGAACCTGGTGGAGGGTGTGGGACGCAAGATCCTCGCCTCGGAGGTCGACGTCCGCGACGCGGCCGGTCAGCAGCGGACGGTCGGCGACGCCATCGAGCAGTTCGGCCGGCTGGACATCGTGGTCGCCAATGCCGGGGTGCTGAACTGGGGCCGGCTATGGGAGATTTCGGCAGAACAGTGGCAGGACACCCTCGACATCAACCTGACCGGGCTGTGGAACACGATCAAGGCGGTGGTGCCAACGATGATCGAGGTCGGCAACGGCGGGTCGATCATCACGATCAGTTCGGCAGCCGGGATCAAGGCCGTTCCCGGCTGCGGCCACTACTGCGCCAGCAAGTTCGGCGTGGTCGGGCTGACCAACTCGCTTGCCGTGGAACTTGGCGAGTTCGGCATCCGGGTCAACTCCGTGCACCCCTACGGCACCGACACCCCGATGGGCAACGACGTCTCGATGTACCAGGTGTTCGCCGACCACCCGAACTACATCCACAGCTTCTCCCCCGGCGCGCTGCCGACAGAATCGCTTGCCGCCCCGGACCTGATCTCCGACATCGTGGTGTGGCTGGCCAGCGATGCCTCATCGCTGGTGACGGCGGCTCAAATCCCCGCCGACAAGGGCTATTTGAAGATCTAGCCCGCCTTACTCAGGAAAATCTAGATTGTTTCTAAGTAATTTGTTAGGTTGAAGCGCGCCCGACTCACAGCCAACGCGTGTCTTAGGAAGGGCCAGATGGCTCGTCATCACAGCATCCAGGTAGTTGGCCTTGTCGCGACCGCGGGGGCGTTCTTCGCCTTCGGCATGACACCGTTGGTCACCGCGCCAACGGCCAACGCCGACGGGTTCGACGTGATTCTCGAACCCATCCTCAATTCCCTCGCGAGCATCGACCCCGGACTGGTCACTGATGTGAGCACGCTGGTGTCTAGCCTCGATCCGACGTTCACTGCGGATAGCGCGGCTTCGGCTGTTTCGGCGGCCGGAACCCCGGACTTCTCCGAGCTGTTCAACCAGTTCGTCTACACGCCGACGCACACCGCCCTTGAGGACTGGATTAACAGCAACCTCGGTCAGCAGGTCGACGGGTTCATCAACTCGGCCGCCGGGTCATTTGTGATCGGCAACGGTGCACCTGGGACAGAGGCCGACCCCGACGGTGGCGCTGCCGGCTCGTTATTCGGCGACGGCGGGCCAGGCTGGAACAGCACCGAGGCCGGTTTTGCCGGCGGTAATGGCGGCGCGGCCGGGATGGTCGGCGACGGAGGGGCCGGCGGCGACGGTGGCGCCGGCGCGGCCGGCGGCGACGGCGGTGCGGGCGGGTCGTTCCTGGGCGACGGCGGCGACGGTGGTAATGCCGGCGCCGGCAACACCCCCGATGGTTTGCCCGCTCTCGGTGGGGCCGGCGGCAATGCCAGCGCGTTGGGCATCCACGGGGCGGTCGGCGACTTCGGCACTGGCATCACCTCCGGTTCGGACGCCATCGGGACCACCGGCAGCTGGCTCATCGACAGCGACGGACAGGTCGTGATACTGCACGGGCTCAACGAGGTGTACAAAGTGGACCCCGGTGAGCCCTCGGCCAGCGGGTTCAGCGACGACGATGCAGCGTTCCTGGCCGCCAACGGCTTCAACGCCGTGCGGGTGGGCATCATCTGGTCCGACCTCGAGCCCGAGCCCGGCGTCTTCAACGCCGATTACCTCAACTCGATCGAACAGACCGTGCAGACCCTGGGCAACCACGGCATCCACAGCATCCTCGATTTCCACCAGGACGAGTACAGCAGCGAATTCGGCGGCGAGGGTGCGCCGGATTGGGCAGTGCAGACCGATGGAGCAGCCAATCCGTCGCTGCCGTTCCCGTACAGCATCTTCTTCAATCCCGCGGAGCAGCACGCCTGGGATGCGTTCTGGTCGAACGCCGACGCACCGAATGGTGTTGGGCTAGAAAACAATTACGCGCAGATGTTGGAGTACGTCGCCAACGCCTTCAACGGCAACTCCAACGTGGCCGGTTTCGAGCTCATCAATGAACCATCCCCTGGCTCGTCGACATTCCTGTCGACCCTGCTTGGCGGCTCCTACTTCGACAGTCAGCAACTGACGCCGTTCTACGACCAGGGGGCCGATGCGATCCGGGCCGTCGATCCGACCACACCAATTTTCTTCGAACCCAATCTCCTCGCCAACGCGGGCGAGCCGACCCACCTGGGCACCGTGGACGCCACCAACACCGTCTTCTCATTCCATGACTACTGCGAGTTCGACCTAGGGCCACTGGGTTGCGTGCCGGCCGTCAGCGCAGTCGTGGGCAACGCCGAGAATTACGCCCAGGCGCACAACATTCCGGCATTCATGACCGAATTCGGCGCCACCAGCAACCAGGCCCAACTCATTCCGCCGATGCAGGGCGCCGACAGCCATCTGCTGGGTTGGACGGAGTGGGCCTACAGCGGTCAAGGCGACATCACCACCTCCGCGTCGCCGCCGAGTTCGGAGTCGCTGGTGTTCAACCCCGAGCTGCCACCGACCGGCTCCAACGTCAACACCGCCAACCTGGACGCGCTCGCCGAGCCCTACCCGCAGCTGATTTCCGGCACCCCCACGTCGTGGTCGTTTGACAACGGCACCTTCGACTTCAGCTACTCCACCGCGGAGGCGGACGGCATGGGCAGCTTCCCCGGCGGCTCGGAGACCACGATCTCGGTACCGGCTGTCGAGTTCCCGAATGGCTACGACGTGAGCGTCACCGGAGGAACGGTCGTCTCGGCGCCCGACGCCCCCGAACTCATCATCGCCTCGGACAACGGCGCAAGCACCGTCTCGGTCGTGGTGACCTCGGCCGCGGTCGGCGGAGCTGGAGCGGG
>DASZKQ010000368.1:0-4342 GCA_035552835.1 Mycobacterium sp.
GCCGCTGCGACCGCGGGCTGCTTGAGTGCGTTGGCCCAGTGTTCGGTGCGGATCCGGCCACCGAACAACGGATGTTCTGCGGCCGCGATATCGCCTACCACGTAGATGTCGCGGTCACTGCTGCGCAGCGACGCGTCAACCAACACCCCGCCGTCGCCCGTCGACAGCCCAGCCTGGTCGGCGAGTTCGACGTTGGGCTGCGCACCGACAGCTACCAGCACAGCGTCGGCGGTGACATTCGTCCCGTCACCGAGCCGCAGACCGGTGGCCTTGCCGTCGGCGGTGGTGATCTCCTCGACCTGGGACTGCAGACGCAGGTCGACGCCGTGCTCGCGGTGCAGCCTGGCGAATACCGTGCCGACCTCTGCACCGAGTGCACCAATCAAGGGCAGCTTGGCGGACTCGACCACAGTGACATTGACGCCGCGCTGCCGGGCGCTAGCGGTGACTTCCAGGCCGATCCATCCAGCGCCGACCGCTGCCAGCGAAGACCCTTCCACCAGAGCCGAATTCAGCGCCGACGCGTCTTTGAATGTCCGAAGATAATGAACTCCGGCGGCGTCGGACCCCGGGATGGGCAGTCGCCGTGAGCGCGATCCGGTGGCCAGCAGCAACTTGTCGTATCCGACGGTGGTGTTGTCGGGAAGCTTGACGGTGTGTGCCGCCGGATCCACCGACAGCACCTGAGTGCTGAGGCGGAGGTCGATCTCGTTCTCGCGGTACCAGGCTGAGTCGTGCACGGTGAAATCGCTGAGCGACTTCTTGCCGGCCAGAAACTCCTTCGACAGCGGAGGCCGCTCGTAGGGCAGCTGCTGCTCCTCGGCGCACAGAACGATGTGGCCGTCGAAGTTCTTCTCCCGCAAGGATTCCGCGGCCTTGGCTCCGCCTAGCCCGCCGCCGACGATGACGAATGTTCTCGAGTTGGCCATGACGTCCACCCTACTCGCGACGCGTCAGCCCAGAAGGTCGCGCAGGAACGTGGCATTGCGCACCGCGTGGCCGTACAGGTCGTTGTTGAAGTACAGCCAGACGTCCCTGCCTTCGCCGTCCCATGCGGCGATCCGTCCAGCCCAGCTGCGCAGATCGTCGTTCGAATAGGATCCCGTGTACATGGTGGCCGGATCAGGGCCGTGCATCCGCACATACACCAAGTCGGTGGTGGCCCGGGGGATGCACGGCAGGCCGGCACCGCTCATCACCACATAGGCGGCGCGACGGCTCTCCAACACCGCATACACCGCCGGGTCGTTCCACGAGGGGTGCCGCAGTTCCACCGCCACCCGGATGGTTTCGGGCACGCTGGCGAGAAAGCCATCGAGGCGAGCGTCGTCACGGTGTTGTTCAGGATGCAGCTGGACCAGTAGTACACCATGGCGATCGCCGAGCAATTGCCAACAGCGTTCGAACCTTTCGATCCACGGGTCCGGTGAGGCTAGCCGACGGTAGTGCGTCAATCCGCGATGGGCCTTAACCGACATCGCGAAGCCAATCGGAAGTTGCTCACGCCACCCGGCGAACGTCGAATCGTTGGGCCAGCGATAAAAACTCGCGTTGAGCTCGACGGTGTCGAACTCCTCGACGTAGCGCCGCAAGCGGCGCGCGGATGCCAGGCCCCGGGGATAGAGCACATTGGTCCAGTGGTCGTAGGACCACCCGGAGGTGCCGATCCGCACAGTCACTGCCGGTTCAACCGGCCACCTGTTGGCGCACATCGTCGTCGAGCGATGCCCGCACAAATGCTGCGGCCAGCCGGGCGTTGGCACGCGGGGCGAGCGCACCCAGCTTTGTCGGGTCGGTGGGCAAGCCCAGCGTCTTGGCGGCACGGGCGGCACGTTTGTCGAAATACGGACGCACCCAAGTCCAGACGTCTTGGACTTCGCGCAAGTAGATGTCGGCACCGGTATCACCGATTCCCTTGAATTGCTTGAGCATTCGCTTTGCGGTGTCGAGATTGTCGTCACTGCGCCGAGCGATCTCACGGAGATCGCCGGAGTACTCGTCCAGAACCCGCTGAGCGATCTCGGTGAGCCGGGTCGCCGAACTCTCGTCGTAGCGCACGTAGTGCGCTCGACCGAAAGCGTCGATCATGGTGCGCCGATCGGCATCCAGGACTGCCTTTGGCGTCCGCAGGCCGTCGCTGAACAACTCATGCCCGGCACGCATGGCGATCGTCGCGTCGATCGGCTTGCTGGCCAGCATGCACAACACCAGCAGCTGAAAGAGCGGCATTGGCCGGTCGCTGATCCGGACGCCCGCCTCGGCCGCATAGGTGGTGCCAGCGACTTTCAGCAGTCGGCGCACCACTTGCTTACGCTCGTCCATAGCGCTTCGCGTACCCGCCGCGACACGTCACCAACCGCGTTGTTTACTTTGGCGGCAGGCTGCGAACGTGTTTCACGCCGCGCGCCACCCAGCCCTCAAGCTGGCGTTTGGTTTTCAATCCGTCGGAGTCGACCCGCAACCAGCCTCGGGCCTCGCGGCCCGCCATCACCATCGGGCTGACGTGCGCACGGTCGAGCAGCTTGTCGGTTTCCTGCGGCGGGACCCGCACCAGCAACCCGCCCTGGCCGCTCGCGGCGACGGCCATATGCCCGTTGATCAGGAAGGCGAGGCCGCCGAACATCCGTTTCTCGTCGACGCCACGCTCGGGCGCCAGCAGTTCGCGGATCCGCTCAACCAACTCCGTGTCATAGGCCACGGCGCAACGTTAACGCCGAGCACCGACAGCCGAAGTCAATCCAGATCCACCCGGATGGTCAGCAAGTCACTGCCCATCAGTCGCACCAGGGCGCTGTTGATCCCGGGCAGGCTGCGCAGCCGCTCTTTGGCGTCGTCGTCGGGCAGCAGTTGGGCGGTTCCGCTGCGCCACTGGCCGTGGATGCGGACCCGTACGGCGGGATTGGCCTTGATGTTGTGCACATAGTGCGAGTGCTCGCCGTGCTCGGACACCATCCAGAATTGGTCGCCGATCACTCGGCCGCCGATCGCGGTGCGCCGCGGCTGCCCGGACTTTCGGCCGGTGGTCTCCAGCATGGTCATCGGTGACCGTCGGCCCAGCGGATTGACAACCAGCCGTTGGGCGGTGTGGACGATGCGGCGTTTGAGCTGCTGCGAATCGGTCATGACCGCAGGCTATCCGATGTCACGCCGCGGCGGTCACCGCCTGCGGAGCCGGTTCCAGTGCCTGGGCGACGATTTCGGCGACGTCGGTCATCGGTTTGACATCCAACGCCTCGAGCACCTCGGCGGGCACATCGTCCAGATCCGGCTCGTTGCGCTGCGGAATGAACACCGTCGACAACCCGGCTCGCTGAGCGGCCAGCAGTTTCTGCTTCACCCCGCCGATCGGTAGCACCCGGCCGTTCAACGTCACCTCGCCGGTCATCCCGACGTCGGCGCGAACTTGCCGCCCGGTGGCCATCGACACCAGCGCGGTCACCATCGTCACACCGGCGGACGGACCGTCCTTGGGGACGGCCCCTGCGGGCACGTGCACGTGGATCCGCCGGTCCAGGGTCGACGGGTCGACGCCCAATTCCGCGGCGTGCGAACGGACGTAGGACAGTGCGATTTGCGCGGACTCCTTCATCACGTCGCCGAGTTGACCGGTCAGCTGTAGACCGGGTTCGCCGTCGTTGGCACCGGCCTCGATGTAGAGCACATCGCCGCCCAGCCCGGTGACGGCCAGGCCGGTCGCCACACCCGGGATCGCCGTGCGTTCGGCCGACTCGGGGGTGAATCGCGGTCGGCCCAGGTAGCCAACCAGATCCGGCTCGTCGATCGTGACCGGTTCGGTGGCGTCGGCTCCCTTCGTGGTGACCTTGCGCAACGCCTTGGCCAACAACCGCTCGAACTGCCGCATGCCCGGCTCGCGGGTGTAGTCGGCGGCGATCTTGCGCAGCGCCGTTTCGGTGACGGTGACCTCGTCGTCGGTCAGCCCGGCACGGTCGCGTTGCCGCGGCAACAGGAAGTCGCGGGCGATGGCCACCTTGTCGTCTTCGGTGTAGCCGTCGATCTGCACCAGCTCCATCCGGTCCAGCAGCGCCGAGGGGATGTTCTCGATGACGTTGGCCGTCGCCAGGAACATCACGTCGGACAGGTCCAGATCCAAATCCAAGTAGTGGTCCCGGAAGGTGTGGTTCTGCGCGGGATCAAGCACCTCGAGCAGGGCCGCGCTGGGGTCGCCGCGGTAGTCCGAGCCGACCTTGTCGATCTCGTCGAGCAGCACGACGGGGTTCATCGTGCCGGCTTCGCCAATGGCCCGCACAATGCGGCCGGGCAGGGCGCCGACGTAAGTGCGCCGGTGCCCACGGATCTCGGCCTCGTCGCGCACGCCGCCCAG
>DASZKQ010000369.1:0-5644 GCA_035552835.1 Mycobacterium sp.
CGCTCATAGCACCTCCTCGGCGCGCAGCTCCGCGAGCTCCTCGGCGGTCTTGCCGAGCAGCCCGATGTAGACGTCGTCGTTGTGTTGTCCGGGCCGCGCCGGACCGGCATTGCGAACCCTGCCCGGAGATTCCGAGAGCACAGGCACGATGCCTGGTCCCAAAACAGGCCGCGCGAGCCGTTCGTCGTAGTGCTCGACCAGCATGTCGCGTGCCCGCAGCTGCGGATCGATGACCACTTCGGCGACCGTGTTGATCGGACCCGCGATCACGCCCGCGGCGGAAAGGGTTTCGATAATCTCGCCGGGCTCCCGCTCGGCGGCCCAGGCGCCGATGATTTTGTCGAGCTCGTCTTGGTTGCGGCCGCGGGCCCCGTGGCTGGCGAACCGGTCGTCGGCGGCCAGCTCCGGGCGGCCCATCGCTCGGCACAGCCGGGCGAACACCGTGTCCTGGTTGGCCGCGATCACCACCCAGGAGCCGTCGGCGCTGCGGTAGATGTTCGACGGTGCGATGCCCTCTAGCCGGGTGCCTGACGGACCGCGCACCACACCGCCGGCGTCGTAATCGGGGATCGTGGATTCCTGTACCGCCAAGCACGATTCGTTCAATGCAACGTCGACGACCTGGCCGCGCCCGGTGACGCTTCGGCGGTACAGCGCGGCCAACGCCCCCTGGGCGCCGAACATACCGGCCAGGCTGTCGCCGAGCGATAGCGCCAGCCGCGGCGGCGGTCCCCCGGGGAAACCGTTGAGGTGCCGCAGCCCGCTGGCTGCTTCGGCCACCGAGGCGTAGCCGGCCTTGTTTGCTTCGGGTCCGGTCTGCCCGTAGCCCGACACCCGGACCAGGATGATGCCCGAGTTGCGTTGGCTGAGCACGTCGTAACCCAGGTTCCACTTCTCCAGGGTGCCCGGACGGAAGTTTTCCACCACGATGTCGGATTTCTCGACGAGATCGAGGAACAGTTCCCGGCCGCGCGGGCGGCGCAGGTCCAACGTGATGGCCTTTTTGTTGCGCGCATGCACCGTCCAGAAGACGTGGTGCCCGTCGACTTCGGCCTGACCCCAGGTTCGCAACGGATCCGGTGCACCGGGTGGCTCCACCTTGATGACCTCGGCGCCCATGTCGCCGAGCAGACGGCCGGCGAACGGACCGGCGATCAGCGTGCCGAGTTCGAGCACCCGGATGCGGTCCAGTGGTCCGGTGGGGGTCGTCATTGCGCCCCGGCGAAGTCGTGGCGGGCCAGCCAGTCGGTGACGATCTCCACGGCCGCGCGCAACTTGTCGCGTTGATCCGGCCCGGCGTAATAGTGTGTGGCGCCCGTGATTTCGTGGATCTCCTTGTCCGGGTTGCCGATCGCTTCGAACAGCCTTCGGGTATGGCTGGGTGTGCAGGCGTCGTCGGCCAGGTTGCCGATCACCAACGCCGGCACCGCGATGTCCTGTCCACAGGCCACCCCGTCGCCATGCGCGTCGTCGTAGCTCCATTGCGAGAGCCAGCTACGCAAGGTGGAGAACCGGGCCAGCCCGACCGGGCTCATGTTCACCACTTGAGGATCACCCAGATAGCAGGTTCCCGGGGTGCGTTCGTTCGGATCGACATTCGGATCCAGCCACCGTGGGTCGGCCATGGTGCCATGCACGACGAATCCGAACTCGTCATCGGGCCTGCCCTCGGTTTTCAGTTCGGCCAACTTTTCTTTGACCCAGGCAGTGATACGGCGATTGCGGCTGATCTGCGCTTCCCGGTAACGGGCCAGGAACTCTTCGCTATAGGGCGGTTGGTTGGGGGTGTCCGGGTTGTAGAGGTCCAGTTCTGGGTCGCGATTGGTGGGGTCGGATTCGTCGACAATGGACGCGTCCAGCCATTCGGTCAGCGTGCCGTGCCGGCTGATGTGTGCGGCCAGCAGCATGATGCCGTCGGCGGCGGGCAGATCAAGCTTGGTGAGATCGGGTCCGTCACCTGACGGGCTCGACGTGATCGTCGGGTGCTGGGCCTGCTGTTGGTAAAACACCGACAGCGAGCCGCCTCCGCTCCAGCCGGCCAGCACCACCTTCTGATAGCCGAGGCGCTCCTTGGCATCCTTGATCGCCGCGCCGAGGTCCTCGACCACCTTCTCCATCAGGAGCGCCGAATCGGTGCCGCGGAACCGGCTGTTGCAGTAGATGACGTGCTGACCGGCCCGGGCCAGTGCGTTGATCATCGGCAGGTACGCGCCGCCGCCGATGGGATGCATAAACACCAGCACGGTGTCGGACGGTTTGTCTTTGGGCTTGAGCAGATAGCTTTCCAGCACAGTAATTTCGGCCAGTCCGCCGTAGACATCTCGGACGCCGGAATTGTTCTCAAAGGCAACGAGATAGGGGATGCGTTCGTAGTTGTGTTTCACAGCTGTGGTCATTAGGCCGCTCCTCCTCATCACTTCGTTCTGCATCGTCGCTGGCCTGCTTCATCAGTGTTGTCCCAGGTCGT
Organism: Mycobacterium sp.; assembly: GCA_035552835.1. Lineage (GTDB taxonomy): Bacteria > Actinomycetota > Actinomycetes > Mycobacteriales > Mycobacteriaceae > Mycobacterium. The sequence continues at coordinate 2,468 of DASZKQ010000369.1, forward strand.
GCGCCAGCACCTCGGCTGATGGGGTCAGTCGCCGGCGGGTGTCGATGGCGATCACTTGCCAGTCGACGCGGGAGTGTTCGTCGAATTTGCGGCGGGCCCGTTCTCGTGCCTTCTCCGGCGCGCCATGGTGAACCCCTTGCGGCGCATGGGTAATCAGCCCTGGCGGCATCGGGATGCCGTAGAGCGAACCGCCGTGAAAGAACGCGATCTCGTCATAGTCGACGTTGCGGTGATACCACGGTGTGCGCTCGGTGCCGGGAACGCCTTCGGCGGGTTTGGGCAGGAAGTTCATCACGTAGACGCCGGTGGCTTGCATGAACAGATGCACGGTCGGGGGCAAGTGGACGCTGTCGGAGGTGATCACGTTGTAGTCGGCGATGTTAAAGGTGAACGCGAAGTTGTCGCCGCGCCAGCCTTCGACGTCGAGCGGATTGTGTTGGTAAAACAGCGTTGTCGGGCCGTCCCCGTGGACTAGCCGGACCTCGTACTCGTCGCGGGCATCGTCCTCGACGGGCTTGGGCTCGGGGATGACGGCCTGCGAGGGGTCGAAGGGGAAATGCCGGCCCAGCGAACCGGGCGGCGGGACGCGGAACTCATCGCTGGCCTCGATCATCAGCAATGTGGATTCGGCGTCAGGCACTTGGCGCCAGGTGCAAGCCTTGGGGATGTACACCCAGTCGCCCTCGCGGTAGGGCAGCGGCCCGAACTCGGTCTCCAAAAGACCCGTGCCCTGGTGCACAAAGCACAGCAGATCACCGTCGACGTGTCGGGTGTAGAACGGCATCGGCGCCTGCCGGCGGGAGAGTGAGATGCGGCAGTCAGCGTTGGCGAACATCAACAGCGGACCACCGTTGGCGTCGGTGGCGTCGCTGGGCTTGAGCTCGCTGGACAGCATGTCGATCGGGCGCAGCGGACCCTGCGACCGGTAGGCGGTGGGGTCGTAACGGCGGTACATGTTGGCGGTGCGGCCGGTGAACCCGCCGCGGCCCAGCTCGTCGTCCTTGAGGCCATCGAGGTCGGCGTGCAGGCGGCGCGGTGTCCTGCCTTTGCGCAGGTGGATGAAGGATTCCATGGCGGCTCCAAGGGTGCGACAGCATCGGCGACAAGGCGGAACTGAAAGTGACATTACTTTTTGTTTTGCGCCGGCGCAAGAGCCCGCATCGACCCAGCGTCCGCCGAGACGTAAACCATTGCGCAATATCCCGGCGTGTCTTCGCTGACGTTTAAGTGTCGCGGACGCGGAGGACGACTTTCCCTTTGGCGGTGCGGTTCTCTAGCGATGCGATCGCCGCGGCGGCCTCGTCCAGCGGGTAGACAACGGGCTCCGGTGGAGCCAGCCGACCCGAGGCGAGCAGCTGCTCGAGTTCGGCCCACTGCTCGGTAAGCGCGCCGGGGTGGGTGCCTGCCCAGGCGCCCCAGCCGACACCGACCACGTCAACGTTGTTGAGCAGCAGCCGATTCACTTTCACCGTGGGTATTTCGCCGCCGGTAAAGCCGATCACCAGCAGCCGCCCTCCGGGAGCAAGCGAGCGCAGCGAGTCGGTGAACCGGTCGCCGCCGACGGGATCGACCACCATGTCGACCCCCCGGCCGTTCGTCAATTCTTTTGCCGCGTCCTTGAATCCGTCGGCGAGTACGACGTCAGTCGCGCCCGCTGCCGTCGCGATCTCGGCTTTGTCTTCACTGCTGACCACCGCGATCACCCGGGACGCCCCGAGTACCGGCGCCAACCGCAGCGTGGACGTGCCTATCCCGCCGGCTGCGCCGTGCACCAGCACCGTTTCGCCGGTTTGCAGCCGGCCACGGATTGTCAGCGCGAAATACATGGTCAGGTCGTTGAACAGCAGGCCGGCGCCCGCCGTGAAGCTCACGTTGTCCGGCAGCTTGAACACGCGGTCGGGTGCGAGCACCGCGACTTCGGCCATGCCGCCGGTGAGCATGGTCAGCCCGACAACTCTGTCGCCGGGATGCACATGGGCGTCGTCGGGTGCCGATCGGACCACGCCGGCAATCTCGGCGCCCGGCACGAACGGCGGATCGGGCTTGTACTGGTAGAGGCCGCGGGTGAGGAGCGCATCCGGAAACGCCGCTCCCGCCGCGTGCACCTCGACGACTACGCCGTCGCCGGTCGGTTCGTCGATTTCGCCAACCTCGACAGCGTCCGGACCATCGAGTCGAGTCAACTGTGCTGCGCGCATAGGCGAATAGCCTAGTGGCGGACCCAGCCCGCTCAGAACCCGCCGGCCACGCGCACCACAGCGCGACCGGAGAACCGTCCGGCACGCACCTGGTCAACCACGGCGATCACGTCCTTGACATCGACGTCGGTGGTGATGGTGTCGAGGTGGCGCGGGCGCAAGGAATTACCCAGCCGCCCCCACAGCTCACGGCGCGGGCCGATCGGCATCTGAACCGAATCCATGCCCAGCAACGCGACGCCCCGCAGGATGAACGGCATCACCGTGGTGTGCAGCGCGGGGCCGCCGGTCAGCCCGCTGCAGGCCACCGCACCGCCGTAGTCGACGGCGCTGAGCACATCGGCCAGCGTCGCGCCGCCCACGCAGTCCACTCCGCCCGTCCAGCGTGCCTTGGCCAGCGGCCGCGGCTTGGCGTCCGGATCGGCGGGTAGCCGACCGATAACCTCCGCGGCGCCAAGCTCTTTCAGCCGTGGGCCTTGCCGCTTGAGGCCACCACGTGAAAGCCGGCCCCGGCGAGCAAGTCGACGCTGATCGAGCCGACGCCGCCGGTCGCCCCGGTCACCACGACCGATCCAGCGCCGGGTTGCACGCCCCATTCGATGAGCGCCTGCACGCTCATCGCCGCGGTGAACCCGGCGGTGCCAATGGCCGCGGCGTCGTGTGCACTCAGGCCGTCCAGCCGCACTACCTGATCAGCGGGCAGCCGGGCGTATTCGGCGTAGCCGCCGTGGTTCCCGGTGCCGATCTGGTAGCCGTGCGCGACGACGGAGTCGCCGACGGCGAAGTCCGGTGACTGCGACTCGACAACCTCGCCGCTCACATCGATGCCCGGTACGACGGGGTAGTCGCGCACCACGCCGCCGCCAGGCGTCAGCGCCAGCGCGTCTTTGAAGTTGACGCTGGAAAACAGCACCCGGATCGTCACGTCGCCGGGCGGCAGGTCGTCCGGACGAAGGGTCTCCACCGTTGCGGTGATCTG
>DASZKQ010000370.1:0-4418 GCA_035552835.1 Mycobacterium sp.
GCGCTGGAGTGGATCGTCGGCCACCCCGACCGGGTGGGCGCGGCTCTGCTCCTGGCGGTGGGTGCGCGCGCGACGGCCGACCAGATCGGCACGCAGTGCACCCAGATAGCGGCCATCAAAGCCGACCCGAACTGGCAGGGCGGTGACTACTACCGCACCGGGCGCAGCCCGGCTGCCGGGCTGCACATCGCCCGCCGCTTCGCGCACCTGAGCTACCGCGGCGAGGTCGAGCTGGACACCCGCTTCGCCAATAACCCGCAGGGCGGGGAAGACCCAGCGGATCCGGAGGCCGGCGGGCGCTACGCGGTGCAGAGCTACCTGGAACACCAGGGCAGCAAGCTGGTGTCACGCTTCGACGCCGGCAGCTATGTGGTGCTCACCGAGGCATTGTCCCGTCACGACGTCGGCCGGGACCGCGGCGGCGTCGCCGCGGCCCTGCGTGGGTGCCCGGTGCCGGTGGTGGTCGGCGGGATCACCTCTGACCGGCTTTACCCGCTGCGCCTGCAGGAGGAGCTCGCCGGGCTGTTGCCCGGATGTCGCGAGTTGCAGATCGTCGACTCGCTCTACGGGCATGACGGCTTCCTGGTGGAATCCGAAGCGGTTGGTGAACTGGTACGGCAGACCCTCGACTTGGTCCGCGAGTCGGCCACCGGCGAAGGCGCGTGTTCGCGGTGACCCAGTCCAGGCAGGACCGCTCATTGTCATTTGGCTCTGAAGCGGCCGCGTACGAGCGGGGCCGGCCGTCCTACCCGCCGGAGGCGATCGACTGGCTGTTACCGGCCGGGGCTCGCGACGTGCTGGATCTCGGCGCAGGCACCGGCAAGCTGACCACCCGGCTGGTGGAACGGGGGCTGGACGTGGTCGCCGTCGACCCGACCGCCGAGATGCTGGAGATGCTACGCAAGTCGCTGCCGGACACGCCGGCGCTACTCGGCACGGCGGAGGAGATTCCGCTGGCGGACAACAGCGTTGATGCGGTGCTGGTCGCACAGGCTTGGCACTGGTTCAACCCGGAGCGAGCGATTCCCGAAGTGGCCCGGGTGCTGCGGCCGGGGGGACGACTGGGTTTGGTGTGGAACACCCGCGACGAGCGGCTTGGCTGGGTGCGCGAGCTGGGTCACATCATCGGCCGCGACGGCGATCCGGTCCGCGACAAGGTGACATTGCCGGATCCGTTTAGCGGAGTGCAGCGCCACCAAGTCGAGTGGACGAATTACCTTACGCCGCAAGCATTGATCGACTTGGTCGCTTCTCGTAGCTACTGCATCACCTCGCCGACCGAAGTGCGCGCCAAAACGCTGGATCAGGTACGTGAGCTGCTGGCAACTCATCCGGCACTGGCGAACGCGGGAGGCCTTGCGCTGCCGTACGTTACGGTCTGCGTGCACGCGAACCTGTCCTGAGCCGCGCCGAACGTGTGGTTGTTACACGGTTTTCCGCGCCCGTGCCGTGACACAAGCCCACACTCGACGTCAGAAGTTGAGCCCGGAGAACATGATTCGACCGGGATCGTACTTCTGCCGCACGGCACTGAGTCGGGATAGATTCGAGCCGAAGTACCGCGACGGCGGCTGGTTTGCCTCGATGTAGTTCACATAGCCGCCAACTGAATATGGTCGCACCGCTTGGTGTGCCGTGTTGAGCCAGTTGGTCGCTGCCGACGGGTCACCCGTTTCGACGTACCACTGCACCAGTGCGGACTGCTGACGCCACGGAAAGGCGGTGGCGCCCGGCGCCACACTGGCGAGGGCGCCGTCGAGTGCATGCATGATGGCCAACATGCGGCCCGCGCCACGAGGAAAGGCGTCGACCGCCGCGGCGATGCCCTGAGCCGCGCCCGCGTTGATGGCCGGGAAAACATCGGATCCACCCACGTATCCGAGCGGCGACGGGTTCAGATTGTTGACCGCCAGATACCTCACCAGATCCAAATAGTTGAACGTGTGGTTCTCGGTCCCGGTCGGTTGCATTCCGACGGCTGAAGTGATCGCGCTCGCCACGCTGTTGCCCGACCCGGCCGGGCTAGTCGCCATGATGCGACAGTGCGTACCCGTCGGGTCGACGGTGGCGTCGGCCAATGCCCAGCTGCTTCGGTCGGCGGTGCGCAGCCAGTTCTGCCAACCCACGAGGACCTGCGCGAACGACTGCGGCGGGAAATTGAGGTTGACCACGTCGACGTCGCCGGTGGGGAAGGTGGCGAAGGTCAGCGAGGTTGTCACCCCGAAGTTGCCGCCACCGCCGCCCTGCAGCGCCCAGAACAGGTCGGGCTGGCTAGTCGCAGAAGCGGCGACCGCCTGGCCGCCGGGCATGACCACGGTTGCCGACCTGAGTGCGTCACACATCAGGCCCGCGTGCCGGGAATGGGCGCCCAGCCCGCCACCCAGGGCGTGCCCCGAGGCACCGACCGATGGACAGGTACCCGTCGGGATGCCCCGTCCGGCCGCGGCCAGCGCTTGGTGCATTGCGTACAAACTGGTCGCCGGGGTCACGGTGACCTGCCCGGTGCCGGCGTCGTAATTGATGTCCCCGGGTAGCTGGCGCAGGTCGAGCACCATGGTTCCGTTGGCGGTGGACGCACCCACATAGGAGTGCCCACCACTGCGCGGAGCGACCTTGAGGTTATTGGCGGCAGCGAATGCCATCGCCTTTTGCACGTCCGCCGGTGATGTCGGGACCACGATCGCCGCAGGCGTCAGACCGTTGTAGTTGGTGTTGAAAACCTGTTTGGCCGAGCTGAATTGGGGATTGTCGGGCCGCAACACCTGCCCGCCGATGGCGCCAGAAAGACCATCCCAGCCGGAGGTCCTCGGATCGGCGCCGGCTCGGCCCGATACGGCTCGTACCGATCCGACGATCGCACCGGTGGCTAACGCTCCGACGGCACCCCGCAGAAACGTCTGGCGCGAGATCTCATGCGTCAACGTCGGGCCCCCGCGATTGCGTCACGTCCCGCATTGTCGGTCACGGAAACCGCGGTGCTGCATGACGTGTCGCGAGATAACTGAAACGTGCGCGAACCTTAACCTCACCGTGTTGTGAACGTGACCGCGATAAACCAGGGTTGCTAACCGGAACGCTTGAGTGCCGCGGTTGCACTCCCACCAATGAGGAGCTCGGCATGGCGACGCTTGGGGTCACACGCAACTGGATTTGGCGTTTGAACAACCAACCACTGCCCGTTCGGCTGCTGCTGGGCGCCGGTTGCCTGATCACAGCGGCCGCGGTGTTTTCGGCGCCGGTAGGGGCAGACCCGCACGACGACGACTTCATCGACGCACTGAGCCACGCCGGTATCGAGTATGGCGAACCGGGAAACGCGATGGCCGTGGGCCAGTCGATCTGCCCGATGCTCGCCCAACCGGGCGGCAGCTTCGCCGCTGTCGCGTCGGGCGTCTCCCAACGGGGCATGTCACCGCAGATGGCCCAGATGTTCACCACCATCGCGATCCAGACCTACTGCCCAGAGGAGATGGCAAACATCCTTGGCGGCAACGTATCTGGCCTGCAGCAGCTCCCGGGGGTGCCGGGCATGATCCCAGGGATCTAACTCTAACGGGTACCCAGCGGGTCGATTGTCCAGGCGATATAGACCATTCCCGCCGCGACCAACGCCATCGTGGTGAAGTCAATTCCCTTGCTGCGCAGCACCAGAAGCCCGGCACGGTCTTCGGTGAGCGCTAGGCGCAGCACCGCGGCGACCCCGACGCCGATGCCAATCAACAGCGCGCCGCGGCGCCAGAAGTTAGCCGCCGCAAGCGCGAACGCCACGGCGAAGATCAACACGACCGTCACGATCGGCCATTGCGCGCGGAACAGCTGGCGCAAACTCATTGCCCTTCGGCCAATTCGACGACGTTGGTCAACAGAAATGCGCGCGTCAGCGGGCCGACGCCGCCGGGATTCGGCGAAACCTGACCGGCGACGTCCCACACACCCGGCTGCACGTCACCGACCAGCCCGTCGGCGGTACGGCTGACACCGACATCGACGACCGCGGCACCGGGGCGCACCATGTCCGCGGTCAGCATGTGCGGGACGCCGACGGCCGCCACAATGATGTCCGCCTGCCTGGTCAACGCGGGCAGATCACGAGTTCCGGTGTGGCACAGGGTCACAGTGGCGTTCTCCGAGCGGCGCGTCAGTATCAGCCCCAGCGGACGACCGACCGTGACACCGCGACCCAGGACCACGACGTGTGCGCCGGCAATCTCGACGTCAAAGCGCCGCAACAGGTGGACGATGCCGCGCGCGGTGCACGGCAGCGGCGCCGGTGTACCGAGCACCAGCCGGCCAAGGTTGGTCGGGTGCAACCCGTCCGCATCCTTGTCCGGGTCGACACGCTCCAGCGCGGCGTTCTCGGCTAGCTGCTTCGGCAGCGGCAACTGCACGATGTAACCGGTGCACTCGGGGTTGGCGTT
>DASZKQ010000371.1:0-4398 GCA_035552835.1 Mycobacterium sp.
TGGGCAACCGACAGCGGTTCGAAGTAGCGACTATCCGCAAGATCTTTCGCGCGCAACAGATGTCGGGCGGTGGGTACATCGGCCATGAGATGTGGATGCGGTCGTCAGCGCCGCAGCAGCCGGCGATTTCGTCGCCAGCCACCGCGTCGGGCATCCAGCGCGTAGGGGCCGCCGCCGGTGAAGATCAACAGGAAGAAGGCGGAGCAGTAAAGCACCGCCAGCTCACCGCCGTTGGCGATCGGAAAGAATCCGTGCGGCAGGTGCTGGGTGAAGTATGCGAAGGCCATCTCGCCGCATGCAATGAACGCCGCAAGCCGGGTGAACAGGCCGGCAATGATCAGCACGCTGGTGACCAGTTCGATCCATCCCGCGTAGTAGAACGGCCATTCGCCTACCGCGGCCTTGTGTACGACGACAGGCCAACCGATCAGCTTGGTCAGGCCCTGGCAGAGGAATAGCAGCCCGAACATCACCCGGAAAACCGCGAGGGCAATCGGATAGTACGAATTCAACCGTGCCTCAAGGTTCTGCGCCATGCGCCGACGATACGTGTTTACAGCTGTGCCCACACCGACTTCGTCTTCATGTAGGCCTCGATGCCCTCCCTGCCGAACTCGTGGCCCCATCCGGACTGCTTGTAGCCGCCGAACGGCACGTCGTGGTCAAAGACCAACTGGCAGTTCACCTGAACGCTGCCAGCCTGTAGCCGCTTGACGATCCTGTGGGCGCGGCGCACGTTTTCCGTCCAGGCAGTGGCGGCCAGGCCGTAGGTGGTGTCGTTGGCCATCGCCACGGCCTCGGCTTCGTCGTCGAACGGCAGGATGCTGACCACCGGACCGAAGATCTCCTGCTGGTACAGCCGCATGGCGGGGTCGACGTTGGTCAGCACTGTCGGGTGCACGAAGTAGCCCTTGCGGTCCAGGCGGTAACCGCCGGTAACCACTTCAACGCCGTCGCTGCGGCCCTCGTCGATGAAGCCCATCACGCGGGTCAGCTGCTTCTGGCTGATCAGCGGGCCGCTGACGCAGCCCTCCTCGCTGGGCGCGCCCAGCTTGAACGTATTCGCCATCAGCGCAATGCCTTCCACGACTTGGTCGTACACGCCTCGCTGCACGAAGATCCGCGACCCACACACGCAGCCCTGGCCGGAGTGCACGAAGATGCCCAGCGACGCCATCAGGATGGCCTTGTCCATGTCGGCGTCGTCGAAGATCAGCACCGGCGACTTCCCGCCAAGTTCGAGCATGACCTTCTTCAGGTTGCCGGCGGACGCCCGCACGATCTCCTTGCCGACCTCGGTCGACCCGGTGAAGGCGACCTTCTCGACGTCGGGATGCGCGGTGATCGCGGCACCCGCGGTGTGGCCGTAGCCGGTCAGCAGGTTGGCGACACCATCCGGGACGCCGGCCTCGTGGATCAGCCTGTCGAGCAGAAGCGCCGAAAGTGGGGTTTCTTCAGCGGGTTTCACAAGCATGCTGCAGCCGGCGGCGAGTGCTGGCGCCAGCTTTGCGCTCGCATTGAAGATCGGGCCGTTCCACGGGAAGATCAGCCCGACCACTCCAAAGGGTTCCTTGAGGGTGTAGGCGTGCATGTTGACGAAGGTGTCGGTCGCGATGCCGTCAGTCTTCACGTCGTATGCGACGCCGTTGAGCTTCGAACACCAACCGGCGTAGTAGCGGAAGAACTCCGAGCAGGTGGACATCTGCAACTGCGCTTGCATCAGTGGCATGCCAGTGTTCAGCGAATCGAGCCGGGCGAATTCTTCGGCGTGCTCGTCGATCAAGTCCGCGATGCGCCACATGACCTTGGCCCGCTCGCGACCCGGCAGCTGCGACCAGACGCCCGACTCGAAAGACGCTTTCGCCCGCGCGACGGCGTCGTTGACCGCTTCGTTCCCGCAGTCAGTGAACTCGGTGATCGGCTCCTCGGTTGCGGGATCGATGACTTGAATGACGTCACCGGCGCCGGGGCGCTTGCGGAGGTCGTCCAGTACCGTCTGCAGCGTCATCTGATCCCTTCCGTAGCCTGGATGCTGAGCATCTGCTTAGCATTGTCGGCGCTGCCTGGTCAAGATCGGTTACTAGCGCGCACCCAGTGTGCCGTTGAGGTACTGCGCACGGCAGGCACGGCGGGCCAACTTGCCGCTGGTGGTGCGGGGGATAGCGCCGGCTGGCAGCAACAGCACATCGCTGACGCTGAGATGATGCCGGTGCGACACGGCCTGCCTGATCGCCTCAATCGCCGGTTGGGGATCGACTCGGCTGGTGCCGGCAGCCCGCTCGGCGGCGATCACCAGCCGTTGGCCGCGATCGTCGGCCGGCACGGAGAACGCCGTCGCGTAGCCACGACGAACGACAGGCGAGGCCTCCGCGGCGGTGGCCTCGATGTCCTGCGGATAGTGGGTATGGCCTTCGATCGTCACCAAATCGGCGATTCGGCCGGTGACGTAGAGCTCGCCGTCGAGATAGACACCGAGATCCCCGGTGCGCAGCCAGGTGCCCTCGACGGTCGAGCCGTCCGCGTGGCTGCCTTTCCCGGGCCGCGATCCCAGTTTGGCGCCGAAGGTCGCGCGGGTCTCGTCGGGCATTCTCCAATAACCTCGTCCAATGTTGTTGCCCTGCAACCAGATTTCGCCGACCGCACCGTCGGGCAATTCGGACCCGGTATCAGGGTCGACGATCACGGCCCACTGGCTGCGAGCCACCTGGCCGCATGACACCTGCGCGACGGCGATAGGGGCATCCGCCGGGACGCGTACCGCGTGTCCGGCGCCCAGTTGTTCACGGTCGAAATAGACCACCGTCGCCTCGGCCTCGGGCGCGATCGTTGAAACGAACAGAGTTCCCTCGGCTATGCCGTACGAGGGTTTGAACGCTGTGCGCGGTAACCCGTAGGGCGCAAACGCCTTATTGAATGTTCTGATCGCATCGATGCTGACCGGTTCGGAACCGATGATCATCACCACGTTGCGCAGATCGATGTCGTCACCTTGTGCGGGCAAGCCACGCTGCGCGGTCCACTCGTAGGCGAAGTTCGGCGCGGCGGTGACCACGCGGCCTTCCCGCGAGCCGGCCGACAAGGCATGGATCCACCGTTGTGGCCTTCGGACGAACGCCGTCGGCGACATCAGCGTGGAGTGTCCTCCGTACAGCGCCGGAAAACCGATCATCGACAAACCCATGTCGTGGTAGAGCGGTAACCAACTGACGCCGTGGGTGTTTCGGTCCAGCAGGTCGATTGACAGGATCATCTGCACCAGGTTGGTGCCGACCGCACGGTGGGTGACTTCCACGCCGACTGGGGGCCGCGTTGAGCCCGAGGTGTACTGCAGGTGGGAAACATCGTCTAGGCCGATTTCGGTGGGCACGAACAGTTCTCCCGCGGTGTCGGGAATCTGGTCGATGACGACGACGTGCGGCCGGCGGCGCTGGGGGAGGTTGGCCAAGAAGCTCTCGACCGCGGCTTTTGCCGCCGTCGTGGTGAGGACGAGCGTGGGCTCCGCATCACGAAGAGCCGTATCGAGACGTTTGGCGTGGCCAGGCAATTCGGGGGCGAACAGCGGCACCGCAATGGTCCCCGCCTTGACCGCCGCGTAGAAGCCCGCAATGTAGTCGATGCCCTGCGGCGCGAGGATCGCAACCCGCTCACCGCGACCGGCGGCTTGTTGCACGTGCGCACCGATGGCTTGCAACCTGGCCCCGAACTGAGTCCAGGTCACTTCGTCGGTGTGCGCGTCCGACGCGCCGGTGTGGTCCAGATAGCGATACGCGGTCGCGTCACCGGCATTCGCGATGTTGCGGTCGATGAGGGAGATCAGCGTCACACCCGGAGGTAATGCGACGCCGCCCTGCGCGTCCAGGCATTCTTCGATCTGTAGCAGTCCGGTACCGCTATCCATAACCGAAAGTCTAGGCGCGCAGCGGATAACCTCAGTCGATCATCTACCTGCGCGAGGCGGCGGCGATGCCGGTGCAGGCGGAGCCTCGAACAACGCAACCCACGATGGTCGTCCCAGCCGGCACTGACACTGAGCGGATGGTACCGCTGCCCCGACGGGCCGTGGTCGGAATCGGCCCGTCGGCGGTCAGTCGCTCAGCTCGCTTTAAACGTCGTAGTAGAGCGCGAACTTCGTTCTGCGCGTTTGTATCCGTTAGCTGCGTTGGCTGCGCGGGCGAACCGCAGGTCACAGCGTTGGGTGTAACGGTTGCCGGAATGCGTCGCAAATTCTGCTGCGGACTGGCTGCGGACTGGGGCGTAGACGCGCGTCGTGCCCGCCGGGTGATGCTCGCCCATGCGCCGACGTCGGCCCGTCATCCTCCGCGGTGGCGGGCGGGTCTCATGTGCTTGAGCCATAAACTGCTTGTTGCACCGCGGTGCCCGGTGCGCGGCTCCCGACTG
>DASZKQ010000372.1:0-3791 GCA_035552835.1 Mycobacterium sp.
GCGCCGGTGGCGCCGGTGGTGGCACGGGTATTGGTGCGGTGTTGTCCGATGCCAATCCGCCGGCGGTGACTTCTGTTGCGTTGGGCAATGTCAATGGTGTGGCGTTGGGGGTGGGTGGGACCACCGGCAGCGCCAAGGCCATCAAGGACGGCAAGTCCTACAAGATCACCGGCACGGCCAGCGGCGCAGACCTGTCCAACCCACTGGCAGGACCGGTGACCAAGCCCTTCGAAATCGACGTCACCTGCCCATAACCAACTCACGTGTGGCGAAAAGGAATACGTTAATGAACAATAACTCCAAAGTAGTGCTCGGGGCGATAGGCGCTCTGTTCGCTATATCGCTCATCTTTCGGTTTGTCGTGCTGAGCCAGGCCGGCGTACCCGGTACGTGGATCTTCTACCTCGGCCTGCCGATCGGCGGCATCGTCGCAGTGCTGGTGCTCTTGCTGCGACTCGGGCTGCTCAACTTCGGCGAAAGGCCGAGTACCACAGTTCAACACTGGCAGCACAACACGACTGCGCAGGCGCCGCAGCCGACATCGCAGCGCCTGGAGGAACTCGAGTCCCTGCTCGCCAGCGGCGCCATTTCGGACACCGAATACTCTGCAAAGCGTGCGCGGATCATCTCCGGCATCTGATCCACTGTCGGTCAACCGATTTCAGAAACCTTGGGCATCAGTTCTTCTCCGAAGCGCTGTACGAAGCCAGCCGGATCCGGGGTGCCCGGCATGGGACCGACGTTGATCATCTCGATCCCCAGTTCGGCGTAGCGCTCAAGCGTCTTCAGGTATCCGTCAACGTCGGCGAACGGGTCGGCGAACAAGCCGACGGTTTTGCGGATCTGGGCGACGTCGCGGCCCACCGTGTCGCAATGGCGGGTCAACACCTCGATCTTGTGCTTGAGCAGGTCGGGCTCGGAATCCGTGCCGTTCCAGACGTCCGCGTACTGTGCGACCAGTCGCAGTGTCTTCTTCTCGCCGCCACCGCCAATCAGGATCGGCGGCCGACGAATTGGCTCAGGCACACAGATTGTTTCGGCCAGCTGATAGTGCTTGCCGTTGTAGGGCCCATTGTCGTCGCTCCACATCTGCAGACAGATCTGCAAAGTCTCTTCGAGCATCTCGAACCGCTCGCGCAACGGCGGATACGGGACACCCAGCGCGACATGCTCGCGCTCATACCAGGCGGCTCCGATACCGAACATCGACCGACCCTGCGAGAGTACGTCGAGCGTGGTGACTGTCTTGGCCAGCACCCCGGGATGGCGATAGGTGACTCCGGTGACCAGCAATGCCAGGGTGATGCTGGTGGTCTGGCCCGCCAGAAAGCCTAGCGACGTGTAGCCCTCCAGGAACGGATCCTGTGCGCGCCCAACATCTTCCATCTGGAAGAAATGATCCGCCAGAGTGAACATCGTCGCCCCGGCATCTTCGGCGGCCTTGGCGGTGGCGAGCAGCGCCGGCGTCAGATTCGCCGGATTGCCCGGCAGAAAGTCGATGAAGTGAATTCCCAATTCCATTTCCTAGCTCCCTTCGCTAATCGTTTAAACGCTGGAGCAGGGACAACGCGTCGAGGATGACGCGGCGTTCCCGCTCGGAGTAGCGCTCTTGCATGGCACGAGCCAGCCATTCCTCCCGGACTTGACGGTCGCTTTCCGCGCGGCGCCGGCCGGCGGCGGTCAATGAGATCACTTGGCGCCGACCGTCGTCGGGGTCGGGCGCGCGCCGGATAAGGCCATGCCGGGTAAGCCCGGCCAGTATGGTCGCCATCGACTGTGGCCGCACCCGCTCGTCGGCAGCCAACGCGCTGGCCGACGATGTTCCCTCTTTCCAGAGCCGGGTGAGCACCGCGGTCTGCGACGGCGTCAGATCGCTACCGGTAGAGACTTCTCTCAGCTGGCGCCGTAGCCGGCTGAACATCACACGCAGGTCTCTGGCCGCCGATCCCGCGGACTCGGTGATCCCATCCACCAGCCCAGGCTACAGTAGACAGTCCAGACTGTACAGTTGAAACTGCTTAGTGCTACGTGCTGTCGCCACGCAATTCCCAGAACCGCGAGCTTTCCTCCGCGGAGGGTTTGGTGCGGACCCAGCTTGCGATCAGGCCAGTGAGTATCAGCCAACCGAGGACGAGAACCGGGATCGCCCAGATGCGACGCAGCAGCAGCGCGGTGCCACATTGCGCGACCAGGCCGTCACCATTGGCGTCGGCGGCCTGCGACAGGTTAGCGCTGAAGCCTCTGCCGCAGGCGATCTGCATCCCGTATTGGTCGTACTGGCTCAAGTACACCGGAAACCACAGTGCCAGCAGTCCAATTACCACCAATAATGCGCCTGCGATGCCGAGGAATAGCTGACGATTGCTCACAGACTTCCTTTCAAATCAGATTGCGGCGGCGCCGTATTCGCCTGCGCACGTCGGCCAAGAGCAGGTAACTGCCGCCTTGGCGGATGAACTTGGGTAAAAAGCGCAACAGCGGGACGAACGCCGGACGCAGCAGCACCGAGACCATTCGCAGGTCAATCAGGTCCCGTAGGTAGCTGCGCACCACGTCGTCCATCACGACCCGCTGACAAGCTTCGTTCCAGTAGCGGTCGAGGCGAGTTCGTCGGGCAGCCGTCCGCGCAGTAACCGGTAGGTATCCTCCAGGCCCACGAAAAGACATGCCGCAACCGACATCTGGAGGTCGCGATCGAAAGCGCTGTAGGGGACGGGGCTGCCAGGTTCGGATCTGATCTGGCGGTGCACAGTGTCGACGGCGTCGCGATAGGCCGCCCTATCACCCGGGCCGCCCAGGATAGCCACGGCCAGATAACTGAAGGTGGTGCGCGCCCGCTTCCACGGGTGCTTCATCAGGTTGCCGGAGTCCACCTTGCTCTCGACCACCCCGTGGCCGACGCCGGGCCAGGACAACTGCATGACCACATTGGCCGCGCCCGCGGCGAACGACCACAAGTCGAGGGCGTCGGCGACGGTGGCCGGCCGCTCATCCCAGCGCGCGGTGCGGTGGGTTATGTGAATGCGGGTATCGGCTATGGTCAGCGGTATCCCGGCGGCTTCAGCGCTCATGTCATGCATACGTCCGAGAACAGCAGCACCGGCCAGGACACTATCGAGCCAAGGAACGACACCACCAGGTCGGCGCCGTGCATGTGCTGCAAATGCGCGGTGTGTGTCGTCGACCAAATGGTTCCTACCACCAGATACGGGGTACCAATGATCAAGCCGAGCCCGATCAGCTCGGCGATCGTGAGCTGGTAGCCAAGGACGCGGCGAACCATGTCCAGCATGTGCAGCTACCTCTCACAACGGCCCCCACCTCTTCGTCGAGCGTCAATTATGTTAATAGACATTCTGACTCTGCGGTAGGTTTTTTTGGCCGCTGACCCCACGCTAGGGTGAGGCGGTGACGACCGCGCGCACCGACCCGACGGTCGTCGTGCGCCGCCGGCCCAAAGACCGGAAGGCGCAGATCGCCCGCGTGTCCGCCGAGTCGTTCAGCGCGCTGGGCTACCACGCGGTCAGCATGGAAGCCATCGCGGCCAAGGTCGGGATTTCCGCGCCGGCGCTCTACCGGCACTACGCGAGCAAGTATGACCTGTTCCGCGGCGCGGTGCTTGCTCTCGGCCAGCAATTGGTCGACTGCACCGACTTCGTCGAGACCGAATCTGCCGACGCCGACCCGGCTGCGACATTGGACCGACTGGTCGACGCACTCATCGACGTGACTTTGGCCAATCGCGAGTCCGGCGGGCTGTATAGGTGGCAAGCCCGTTACCTGCACGGCGA
>DASZKQ010000373.1:0-1958 GCA_035552835.1 Mycobacterium sp.
TCTTCAACTGCGTTCGTTCCATCACGCCTCCTGCAGCCCCTCCCGCTCGGGTTGCCTTCCAATCATCGGGCGGCACCGCTTCGGTGGTCATCACCGCCAGCCGCCGTATCCGATTGCAGCTAGCCCCCGTTCAGTCTGACGGTTCCCCGTGGGGAAGCTCTCTAGTTGGTGACCGCGCACTTCATGTACGGAAATGACGCGCGGCGACGCCTGCACCTCCACCGTCGAGTCTGATCATCCTCAGTCAAACACAACACCGCCTGAGTTCGTAATAGCCGCGGTGGAGCTGATCACTCGACAATCTGTAGGACCGCCATCATGCCCCGACTTCGTGATTGAGGATGTAGCAGTGCAGGAGGGTCTTACCGGTGTAGTTGGTGAACTGCATCCGGATGACGATCTGGCTTTTGGCGGGAACGTTGGCGACCTCTTGCAGGTTGTGGGCCTCGTGCGGCTGGCCGTTGGTGCTCATCACGTGGAAATGGTTTGTGTGGACATGAGATGAGTGTTCTTCGTTGCGGACGGTCCACTCTGGATGCCGACCCGGTTTGAATCGAACTGCTTGCCGTTAGGTCTGCTACAACCTCGCCCACCCGCATGTGCGGGCTCGCGCCGAGCTGGGCAACGCATCGCTGAAGACCACGTTCAAGGCGTTGTGCTCGTACTCCTGCATCGCGAGCACCACCGCACCAATGCTCGACCCGACGGGTGCAGGCATCGCCCGCTTACCGGCCGCGAACGACTGCCCGCGCCGCCGCCCGGCTGGGTCCGAACGGCGGCGTGGGTGCCCAGGATGGTGCCAGCCCTGCCGGGCCGGAGCAGCACGTGTTTTGCTCAGTCCAGCAGCGCTCGGGTGTGCTCGCGCTGGACGGCCTTGAGCTCGCCGGGGTTGAGCCCGAGGAGGCGCAGGATCGTCGGCGCGATTTGGGTGGTCTCGACCGGCTCGCGGACGGTTTGCGCGTCGTCCACCCCGACGCCGGCGAGGACGATGGGCACATTGCGATCCTGCGGGTCGGCGCCGCCGTATTCGGCAATCTTGCTCGTGCCGCCGGTGTAGACGACTCCATGCGTGACGATGCCGAACACGTCGGGGACCCGCGGATCGCCGGCTGGGACGCCGAAGTACTTCGCCGCGTCACGGCCGGCGAATACGGTCGCCAGCCCGGAGGCGGTGAACGCCTTGGGGTGGCCGTTGATGTCGTTGCCCTGGCCGGACTGGGCGAGCAAATAGGTCTTGGCGAAGTCGGCGGCGGCCGGTGAGTGGTCGGTCAGCCACAGCAGTATCGCGTCGTCGTCGGTGGAGTGCGCGACCAGGTCACCAGCACCCGGATGCGCGGTCTTCCAGGCGGCGTTGAGGCCGTCGAGCAGCGGGCCATCCGGGATCCGGGTCAGCGCCGCCGGGTCTGTTGGCGACTGCCCGTGCTTGGCGGACAGGATAATGGTGGTGTTCTCATCGAGGCCCTCGGCGTGGATCTCCTTGACGAATGAGCCCAGCTGGGAGTCGACGAACTGCAGCGCGTTCGCGAGCACGGGACCGGGCGTCACACCGTCGGCCATATAGCCACCGGGTCTACCGCCCGAGGTGGGCAGCTTCTGCGCGGTGGACACCGACTGGAAGTTCATCCCGAAGATCGCCGGCACGCCGACGTGGCTGGTGCGGCCGTGATCGAAACCGTCGATCTCGTTGCGGATAGCCTGGGTCTTGTAGCCGTCGTACTGCTGGGTCTTGGCGTTGTCTTTGGTCCAGTCCTGGCCGATGGGCAGCCCATCGGCCTGGCTGTTGATCTCAGGGGTGAACAGGTCCTGCACACCCGTGGCAGAGGGCCCGTCGAGGATCTCGTAGGCCGGGTGCTTGTCCGACCACGCGGTGCGCAGGTTGTGCTGGCGGGCGACCTCGAAGATCGTGTTCACCTTGAGGTACTGGTGCGGGAAGACCGGCTTGCATGTCTTGGGGTCCA
>DASZKQ010000374.1:0-3766 GCA_035552835.1 Mycobacterium sp.
GTGATCGCCATCGATCCGGTCGAGTTCAAACGCGAGCAGGCCATCAAATTCGGCGCCACGCATGTCTACGAGTCGATGGCGGCCGCGATCGCGCCGATGATCGACCTGACCTACGGCCTAATGGCCGACAAGACCATCATCGCGGTCGGCGAGATGCGCGGCGAGATGATCGAAGAAGCGATGACGCTGACGGCCAAGACCGGCACCTGCGTGGTGACGGGCATGGGCGCGATGACTGACGTCGACGTCAAACTCAACTTGTTCTTGTTCACGATGTTGCAGAAGACGCTGAAAGGCAACATCTTCGGCGGCGGCAACTCGCATGTCGAGACGCCCCGACTGGTAGGGCTGTATAAGTCGGGCCTACTCAAAGTCGACGAGATGGTGACCAGCACGTACCGACTCGAAGACATCAACGATGGTTACCAGGACATGCTGGACGGCAAGAACATTCGTGGTGTCATCCGCTACACCGAGGCCGACTGGTAGAGCCTTGCGCAGGGCTGAGTTGGATTGCCCGACTCTCCCTCATCGCTTCGCTCTGCCTCGTCGCCGGGCTAGCCTGGACGGTATGCCTGCCACCGCGCAGATTCGGCGGGCCGCCGACCGGGCGGTCACCGAGACGTCTTGGCTGACTTCCAGGCACTCATTTTCGTTCGCCGACCACTACGACCCGGACAACACCCACCACGGCGTGCTGCTGGTCAACAACGACGACGAAATAGCGCCGGTTACGGGCTTTGATACCCACCCGCACCGCGACATGGAAATCGTGACGTGGGTGCTGGACGGCTCGTTGGCGCATCGCGACTCCGCGGGTAACAGCGGAGTGGTCTATCCCGGCCTGGCTCAACGGATGTCGGCGGGCACAGGCATCTTGCACTCCGAAAAGAACGATTCGACAAGCGATCCGGTGCGCTTCGTCCAGATGTGGGTGCAGCCCGATGTGTCGGGCATCCCGCCGAGTTACCAGCAGCACGAGATCGGCGACGAATTGCTCGACGGCCGCCTGGTGACGATCGCCTCGGGCATGCCCGGGCACGACGCCGCTATCACCATCCACAACCGGTCGGCGGCATTGCACGGCGCGCGACTGCGGCGCGGCGACAGCGCCGAGCTGCCCGCGGCGCCGTATCTGCACCTCTTCGTCGCGCGCGGCCGGCTGAACCTGCCGAGCACCGGCGACGACGCCGAGCTGGCCGAGGGCGATGCAGTGCGGTTCACTGCTTGCAACGGTGCCCGGCTCACGGCCCACGAGGCCTGCGAAATTCTGGTCTGGGAGATGCACGCGGCTCTGGGCGGCTGACGCAGCCACGCCTGCGGACTGGGAAATATCGCAACGTAAGCACCAACACCGCAACCGGCGACATAGGGTGGGCGCGGACGAACAGGAGCCCGTATGTCTGAATCGCACGCCCGACACGCAGCACCCGACGTCGACGCGGCCGCCACGC
This sequence comes from Mycobacterium sp., assembly GCA_035552835.1. Classification (GTDB taxonomy): domain Bacteria; phylum Actinomycetota; class Actinomycetes; order Mycobacteriales; family Mycobacteriaceae; genus Mycobacterium. The sequence continues at coordinate 1,455 of DASZKQ010000374.1, forward strand.
TCCCGCAGCCGGATGACGCCCGCCAATCCGGCCTTCCCAACCCCAAAGCGACGCGGACGGTACGGTTCTGGACGGTCCCGATCGTCATCACCTTGACCGTCTTGGCGGCGCTGGCCGCTTTCTACCTTGGCGGAATCCTGCGGCCGATGACCAACCTGCGACACTTCCCCATTGCGGTGGTAAACGAGGATGCCGGGCCCACCGGCGCACAGGTCGTCAAGGGATTGCTCTCCGGTTTTGAGAACGACGACGCATACGACGTCCGCGTGCTGTCCCACGACGACGCCAAGCACCAACTGGATACCGCACGGATCTACGGCGCCGCGGTGATACCGCCCAACTTCTCCTCCAAGCTGCAGGCCTACGCGAAAAGCGCGGTAAACCCAGGGCGCGTCGAGCGGCCCATCATTCTCGTCTCGACGAATCCGCGAGCAGGCACCCTGGGAGCCAGCATCGCCAATCAGACGCTCACGCGTGCCATCACGGTGGTGGACCACCGTGTGGGCGAACGGCTTTCACAAGAAGTAGCGCAGCAATCGGGTCCCGGGCCGATGCCCGCTGCTGTGAAGTTGATGCTCCAGAATCCGATTGAAGTCACTTCCACCGTGCACAACCCGCTATCGGACGGGACCGGCAATGGACAGTCCGCGTTCTACTATTCGCTGTTGCTGCTGTTGGCCGGCTTCACCGGCAGCATCGTGATCAGCATGCTGGTGGACTCGATGCTCGGCTTTGTGCCCGCCGAATTCGGTCCGGTCTATCGGTTCGCCGAACAGGTGAAGATCTCGAGATTCCGCACGCTGTTGATCAAATGGGCGTTGATGGTGGTGCTGGCCTTGCTGACGTCGGGCGTCTACATGTTGATCGCGGCGCGGTTGGGTATGCCGATCCAGCACAGCTTGCCGTTATGGCTCTTCGGGGTATTCGCGATCGCGGCAGTTGGTATCACGTCCACGTCGCTGATCGCCGTGCTGGGCGCACTCGGTCTGCTGGTCAGCATGTTTGTGTTCGTGATCCTCGGGTTGCCGTCGGCGGGTGCCACGGTGCCGTTGCAGGCCACGCCGCAGTTCTTCGGCTGGCTGGCGAAGTTCGAGCCGATGCACCAGGTGTTCTTGGGCGCGCGGTCGTTGCTGTACTTCGACGGTCAAGCCGACGCCGGATTGTCGCAAGCGCTGACGATGACCACCGTCGGGCTCGTCATCGGTCTGCTGCTGGGCGGCATCGTCACCTGGATCTACGACCGCCGCGGTTATCATCGGATTCCGCCGGGGCTCGAGGCGTCGACTGCGGCGACGAGCCCGCCGGAGTAGCCTCGTCTTTTCCCGCTCGCGCTCGCCGCAAATGGCCAGCGGCCGAACGTAATTGGACCGCGCCTAAACCGTCACGCGACTGTTATGCAAGTTTACTCCGTTATCCCTGCGGTTGATGTTGTGCTGTTTGTACCAACTTTCGCGCCGAAAGGGCAACCGTGCCGTCTCTCGCCGCCGCCTTCCGGCGCACCGCAGCCTGCTGCGCCGTGATGACGCTGTCCCTGACGCTGGCCACCAGCACCGGGCAGCCGGTCGCGCGCGCCGAGGCCCGCGACCTGTTGGCCAATGCCATTGCCAATACCCAAGGTTCCTACCTGGTGTACAACTTCGGCGGCGGGCATCCGGCGCCGATGCTCAACGCCGGCGGTAGCTGGTATGACGGCAGCAGCGGTGGCCACCTGATGATCATCAAGGCCGCCTCGCAACGGCTTTCACCACATCTGCTGGTGGACAGCCATAGCGGTTACCAGGCGCGCTGTGAACGCAATCCCGGAGCGCGCACCGGCGACGGGTTGATCCAAGCCTCGGAGACCTACGCTCCAGTGCAGGCCTGGCAGGTGATGGGCCAGCCGACGATCGCCATCAACGCCAACTTCTTCGACGTCCGCGGGCAGAAGTCCGGCTCGTGGCGGTCCACCGGCTGTAGTTCACCGCTGGGAGCCTACGTGGACAACACTCACGGCCAGGGCCGCGCCAATCAGGCAGTCACCGGCACGATTCCCTATGCGGGCAAACAAGGACTGTCCGGCGGGGGCGAAAATTGGAGTGCATTGGCGACGATGATCCTGCCGACCCAGGGTGCGCCATCGGTGTTGTGGCCCAGAGGGGGCCGGGATGGCCATGACTACGACGCTGCCACCTCGGTCGTCACCGACTTGGTCGACCGAGGCGACTCGTTCGTCGCGGTGAGCGGGCTGGGGCTGTTATCGCCCGGCAGTACCGGGCAGCTCAACGACGGCGGTCCCAGCGCTGCGCGCACGGCTCTTGCCTATTCGAAGCCCC
>DASZKQ010000375.1:0-5189 GCA_035552835.1 Mycobacterium sp.
CGGAGAACGGGCTGCTGGGTATCTCGATCGTGTTCTTCGACGTCACCGCGACCAGGGCGCTCCTGGACAAGTTGGTCGACACCAATCGTCAGCTCGAGGCGGCCTACGAGGAATTGCAGTCCACCAACGAAGAACTCGAGACCACCAACGAAGAACTGCAGTCCACGGTGGAGGAACTCGAGACCACCAACGAAGAACTGCAGTCCACCAACGAAGAACTCGAAACGATGAACGAGGAGTTGCAGTCCACCAACGACGAATTGCACGCCATCAACGACGCGCTGGGCGAGCGCAGCGGCGAACTCGACGATGCCCGTACCTTTCTGTACTCGCTGGTCAACTCGGTCCGGCTCGGCATGGTTGTGGTTGATCGCGAGATGCGGGTGGTGGTGTGGAATCGGGGCTGCGAAGAGCTGTGGGGTCTGCGCGCAGACGAAATTACCGGTGAGGTTCTGACGAGTTTGGACATCGGGCTGCCGATGGGCCAGGTGCGCCCGATGATCGGCAACGCTTTCGTGGATCCGGAAAACCCGGGCGAGCTTCTTGTCGATGCGGTCAACCGCCGCGGCCGAGCCACGCGGCTGCGAGTGACCTGTACAAGCTTCCAATCCCCTGACGGCGGCGTGAACGGCGCGCTGCTGTTGATGGATCCGCAATCCTGAGCCCGGCTCAGCTCCCGGCGGCCTGCGCCTCTTTTTCCTGGTCGACGGCGGCCGCGTCGTGCCGCGCCGCCGCGGCACGGTGCACTGCGGCCGCGTCCTGGTGTGCCTCGCCGGTGCCGTCGCCGGCCAGCATGGCGGCCTGCTCGTGGGCGGCCGCGGCGCGGCGATGTGCGGCACCGGCATGCACGTGTCGGTCCGCAGCGGCCAGATGAGCGCGTTTGGCTCGTTGCAGTGACTCCTCGGCACGCAGCCGCGCCCGCTCCGCGGTGTCGGTATCGGATGGCACACCGGAGGCCAGTTCGGATCGACGCTGCTGCAGCTCGCCGGTCCGCCGCCGCGCCGCTTCGGTACGTGCGGAGGGGTCCCGACTCGACATCCCCGGCTCGTCGGCGGTCATCGGTTCGTGCGCCCTGCCTCGACAAGCTGGCGGGCGACGGTCGTCACCGGCGTGTTGGAGTTCTGCGAGAGTCGCTTGAGCAGTTCGAATGCCTGCACAGCGTCGATCTTGAATCGCTCCATGATCATGCCCTTGGCTTGGCCGATGATGTCGCGGGATGCCAGGGCGCTGCGGAACTGCTCTTCGCGGCGCAAGAGCTTCCACGCCAATGCCGTGTGCGTCGCGAAGATCAGTCCCAACTCGACTGCGTCGTCGTCGAATACATCCGGTTGCTCGGCGTAGAAATTCAAAGCGCCCATCATCCGGTGGTCAGCAAACAGCTGAAACGACATAATCGAGCGGATGGGGGTCTGTTCGACGGCGTCGCGGCAGTAGGCCGGCCAGCGCTCGTCGAGCGCCACGTCGTCGATCCGGATCACGTGCTGTTCCCAGGCCGCCGACAGACACGGTCCCTCGCCGTGAGTCTGCTGAATTTTGTCGAGCAGCGTCGGGTATCGGCCGGTCGACGACGCCGTTTGCACGCTGCCGTCGCGGTCTGCGACCGTGATGCCGGCGTAACGGGCACCGGGCACCGACTTGACCGCACTTTCAGTCAGTTCGTCTAGCACTGAGTCGCCATTGGTGACCTCCTGCTGCAGGAGTTGCACCAACTCGGCGACCTCACGGACGAGTCTGCTCTGGTATCCAGTTTCCATGTCGTTGCCAATTCTTCCGCGATCCGGCAAAACACACAACCGCCTGGTCATATGGCGCCCGCAGCAGGCTCTAGTATTTGGTCACCCATCGCGGATTTCCCGAGGACAGGAGAAAGTGTGCGGTTCAGCTATGCGGAGGCGATGACGGACTTTAGCTACTACATCCCGCTGGCAAAGGCCGCCGAGGCAGCCGGATACGCGAGCATGACGATTCCGGACAGCGTCGCTTATCCATTCGAGTCGGACTCCAAGTATCCGTACACCCCCGATGGCAACCGGGAATTCCTGGACGGCAAGGCGTTCATCGAGACGTTCGTTCTGACCGCCGCGCTGGGCGCGGTGACGTCGACGCTGAGATTCAACTTCTTCGTCCTCAAGCTTCCGATCCGGCCACCGGCTCTGGTGGCCAAGCAGGCCGGATCGCTGGCCGCGCTGATCGGCAACCGGGTGGGCCTCGGGGTCGGCACCAGCCCGTGGCCGGAGGACTACGAGCTGCTGGGTGTCCCGTTTGCCAAGCGCGGCAAGCGAATTGACGAGTGCATCGAAATCATCCGCGGGCTGACCACCGGCGATTACTTCGAGTTCCACGGCGAGTTCTACGACATACCCAAGACGAAGATGACTCCCGCTCCGACACAACCGATCCCGATCCTGATCGGCGGCCACGCCGACGCCGCGCTGCGGCGCGCCGCTCGCGCCGACGGCTGGATGCACGGCGGCGGCGACCCGCAAGAACTCGACCGGCTCATCGGGCGGGTCAAGCAGCTTCGCGAGGAGGAAGGCAAGAGCGGCCCGTTCGAGATTCACGTGATCTCGACCGACGGCTTCACCGTCGATGGGGTCAAGCGCCTCGAGGACAAAGGCGTTACCGACGTCATCGTGGGCTTCCGGATTCCCTACATCATCGGACCCGACACCGAGTCGCTCGACACCAAGATCCGCAACCTGGAGAGGTTCGCCGAGAGCGTGATCGCCAAAGCCTAACGGCTATAGCGGATCCCACACCGCTGGCCGCTTCTCCTGAAGGGCCATGGCGGCCTCCAGCGGGTTGTTGGTGAACCCGCTCAGGATCTGGGTGCGGTTCTCAATCTCCTTGGCATGCCGCAGACTCGGCGCGTCCAGCGCGGTGTTCAGGCCGATCTTGGTCTGCCACACCCCGTAGGCGTTGTTGGCCACGATCGAGCTGGCCATCGTCACCGCGGCCCCCATCAACTCGTCGGGCGCCACCACTTCGTGCACCAGCCTGATCCGGTAGGCCTCGTCCGCCTCGATGATGCGGCCGGTCAGCATCAGCTCCCGCGCCACCCCGGCTCCGACGATCTTCGGCAACAGGTAGCTGGTGCCCATGTCCATCGACGAGAATCCCGCCTTGATGAAAACCGACCCGAACCGGGCTTGCTCAGAGGCGATCCGGATGTCGCAGTGCAGCGCGAACGCCAACCCGCCGCCGACCGCGACGCCATTGACCGCGGCGATCACCGGTATCGGTAGCTCGTAGAGCCGGGTGTACAGGTCGGCCAGCCGAACCTGCGCGTCATAGCTGACCTTGAACGGTGGGCTGTTCGGCGTTGTTTTTGTCCAACCCTCGCCGGTACCACTCAGGTCGGCGCCGGCGCAGAACCCGTGCCCGGCGCCGGTCAGTATCGCCGCCCGGAACCCGCCGGTGCTGAGCGCATCCAATGCGTCGTCCATGGCGTCGATCAGCGACCCGTCGATGGCGTTCAACCGCCTGGGCCGGTTCAGGGTGACGCAGGCGATCTTGTTTTCCGCGGTGCCCGCGATTGTTGCCAATTCCACAGCAGTCATACAGCAACCGTAGGGGAGACGGTCGGCGTCCGCGCCTACCGTGGAGAAGAAGTCACATCAAGGAGCGCACATGGCAAGAACTGACCGCGACACTTGGGATTTGGCCAGCAGCGTCGGCGCTACCGCCACCATGGTGGCCGCCGCCCGGGCAGCGGCCAGCCGCCGTCCTCACCCGGTGATCGACGACCCGTTCGCCGAGCCGCTGGTCCGCGCGGTCGGGCTGGATATTTTCACCAAGGTGGCCGCCGGCGAATTGGATTTCGCCGACGTCGACGGCGGTGTGGGGTTCCCCCGAATGGTCGACACGTTCGCTGCCCGAGCCCGGTTCTACGACGACTACTTCGCCGAGGGCAGCCGCGCGGGCCTGCGCCAGTGGTGATCGTGGCGTCCGGGCTGGACGCCCGCCCGTACCGGCTGTCCTGGCCGGTCGGGACCACACTCTACGAAATCGATCAGCCCGAGGTCATCGAGTTCAAGACCACCACACTGTCCGAACTCGGCGCGGTACCCGGCGCCGAGCATCGCCCGGTCGGCATCGATCTGCGTGAGGACTGGCCGGCGGCGCTGCAAAGCGCGGGCTTCGATCCCCTTCAACCGACGGCGTGGCTGGCCGAGGGGGTTCTCATCGGATTTCTGCCGCCCGAGGCCGAAGTTCGTCTGCTGGACCACGTCACCGCGCTGAGCGCCGCGGGCAGCAGATTCGCCGCGGACTACGGTTCAGTGCGCGGTCAGACCGAGGAGGAGCGGCGGCAGGCCCAGGTCATGACCGACCGCTGGCGCGAACACGGCTTGGATCTGCACATTCCCGACTTGACCTATCCGGGCGAGCACACCGACGTGGCGGCTCACCTGCAGACCGACGGGTGGGACCCCGCTGTATCCGGGCTGGCCGACCTGTTCGACCAAGCTGGACTGGCGCCGCTGGAGGCCGAAGCGCAGGCGGGTGCCCCTGCGTCGATCAGCTTCGTCCGGGCGACCCGGCGCTAGCCGTGGCTGCGCGTCATGAATGGTTGGCGAACCACTCGGCTTGCATCGCCAGCAACCCCATCGCGGGTAATTGCGGTGTGCCCGGGTCGAGTTCGCGATAGCGCTGATAGATGTTGACGACGACGCGCTCGGCGTCCAGCCAGCTCGCGTACTCGCCGAGATCGATGGTGTCGGCCGCCTCGACGAACGACAGGCCCTTGTTGTAGGCGGCTTCGGCTTGCTCGGCGACGTGGACGAGATACCCACGTACTGCGCGAATTCCGTCCGCGTCGGTGACCGGGCCGTGGCCGGGCACCACTATCGGGGCGTCGAGCGCGATCATCGCGTCGCAGGCCGCGATCCAGTTGGCGATCGGACCGGCCCACACGATCGGCGTGCAACCGATGAACAGTAGGTCACCGGCGAACAGCACCCCCGCGTCCGGCACGTGCACCACCGAGTCCGCTGCGGTGTGCGCCGGGCCCAGATTCAGCAGGTGCACCTCCCGGCCGCCAACCTCGATAGTGAGCCGGTCGTCGAAGGTCTGGTCGGCATTGCGCACGGTGATGCCGCCGAAGTCGAAGGGGCCGAACCGTTCTCGCAGATATCCGGTGGCGACCGGACCCAGGTCGGCGGTCTGGGTCATCACGAGCATCTCGGGTC
>DASZKQ010000376.1:0-5266 GCA_035552835.1 Mycobacterium sp.
GCGATCTGCTCGGCGTAGCCGGGATGATCGGTGGCGGCGTGCAGCACACCTCCGACCCGGAGCCGGTCAGCGATCAGCGCAACTGTGGCCGGCTGGAGCAGCCGACGTTTGTGATGCCGGGCCTTGGGCCACGGATCGGGAAAGAACACCCGGACCCCGCTCAGCGAGCCCGGCGCGACCAGACATTCCAGCACGTCGACGGCGTCCCCGCGGATCAGCCGGATATTGGTGACGTTTTCCCGTTCGATCGCGGAGAGCAGCTGCGCCAGCCCGCGCCGATACACCTCGACGGCGATGACATCGACGTCTGGCTCCGATTGCGCCATAGCCAGCGTAGAAGTGCCTGTACCACAACCGATTTCGAGCACGAGCGGCGCATCGCGGCCGAACCAGGCGCCGGTATTCAGCGGCTCGTCGGGCGCGTCGGCGCTGTCCCGCAACGACGCCATGATGCCGAGTTCCGGCCACAGCCGCTCCCAGGTCCGCTGCTGGGCGGCCGACAGCGCAGAACGTCGCGACCGGAAGCTGGTGGTCCGGCGATACCCGCCGGCAGTGCGCGCTGCAGGCAGGGTGTCTGGCGGTGTCGGCGGAGTGGCCGCTTCCACCGAGGGCTGCGCGCGCATCCGTTCATCGTTACCCATTAATCGATCATGTTGCCGCCCGCGGCCCAGATTGATACCCAACAGTTGCCTTCGACTGGTAGCGAGTGGCTCGCGTCTCGGCGTCGCAGATGTCACCATTCAGCGGCAGACGCGGCCCAGCGACAATGGGCTGTGCTGGAGCACGACCGACAGGGGATGGATTTAACAGGCGAAACACATGATCGGACAGGGGCATCAGATTTTCGTCGACGAGCTGGAGCGATTTGCCACCGACGCCGCTGACTCGCGCTGTGCCGCGATCGCCCATCGGCTCGCCGCACCGCTCCGGGTGGCGGTATCAGGACGGCGCGGCGTAGGCCGCAACACTGTCGCGCACGCTTTGGCTCGCGCCGGGGACTCGCGGAAAACGATCACCGTGACGACATCACCGGAAGCCGACGTGGAGGTCGACGTAAAGATCTACGTCATCGCCGAAGTGGTTAAACCCGAGGATCGTGCGGCGATCACGGCGGCCGGTCGGCCGGTCTTGGCGGTGCTGAACAAGGCAGATCTGATCGCGACCACCCAGCCGGGCCGCCACCCCGACGGGCCGACCAGCGCGGCGAGAACCCGCTGCGCGCAGCTTTCCGCGCGTACCGGTTTGCCGATCGAGCCGGTGGTGGGGTTGCTCGCGGTCGCCGCCCTCGATGATTTGGTGGACGACACGATCTGGGCGGCGCTGCGGGTGCTGGCCAGCCGACCCGGCGAGCAACCGGTGGCAGCCGAGCTGCGCGGTCGGCTGCTCGACACCCTCGACGTGTTCGGCGTCGAGCAGGCCCTGGCCGCGATCCGGCGCGGCGCGACCCGCGACCAGACTCGCGCCGTATTGCGGCGGCTGAGCTGCATTGACGATGTCGTCGACAAGATCGAGTCGGTCGGCGCACAGGTGTGCTACCGGCGGGTGCTGGACGCCGTAGCCCAACTGCGGACGCTGGCCGTCACCGACCGGCGAGTCGGCGAGTTCTTATCTTGCGACGACACGGTGATCGCCCGGATGGCGGCCGCCGTGGATGTCGTGCAGGCGGCCGGCATCACCGTTGATCGTTGCGACAGCGCCGCGGCATATCTGCGCCGCGCCGTGGGCTGGCAACGCTACAGCCGCGGGCCGGTGGCGGGCTTGCACCGCGCTTGCGGCGCCGACATCGTCCGGGGTTCGCTACGGCTATGGTCGAAGGTCGGGAGTTCAGCGTGACCGACCAGGCAGGCAATGGCGCAATCGCCGCAGAAGGCGCAGCCGACGCAATAGACGCAATGGTGGCGGCGATCGGGCCGCGGCTGGGTGCGCCGGTCATTGCGCGCCGCGACGTGGTCCTGGTGACCGGTCCCTGGTTGGCCGGGGTCAGCGGCGTGGGCGCAGCGCTGACCAAACGGATGCGCAAGCACACGTTCATCGAGTCGACCGACCTGGCCGCCGGCGAAGCTCCGACGGCGGTGGTGTTCGTCGTTTCGGCGGCGGCCGCGTTGACCGAATCCGACTGCATGCTTCTGGACGCCGCGACCGCCGATACCGACGTGGTGATCGGCGTGGTGTCGAAGATCGACGTGCATCGCACCTGGCGTGATGTGCTGGCCGCCGATCGCGATGTGCTGGCGGCGCACGCGCCGCGCTATCGTGACGTGCCCTGGGTAGGCGTGGCTGCCCTGCCCGACAGCGGTAAACCCCGCGTCGACGACCTAGTCGCGGCGGTACGTGAGCAACTCGGCGACGCGGATCTTTCGCGGCGAAACAGGTTGCGGGCGTGGGAATCCCGATTGCAGACGGTCGCCGACCGGTACGACCGTGACGCAGACGGCGCGGGTCGGCGGGCACGGGTCGAGGCATTACGTGAGCAGCGCAGCGCTATCCTGCGACAGCGACGGCTGTCGAAGTCCGAGCGCACGATCGCACTGCGTAGCCAGACCCAGCAGGCTCGAGTTCAGCTGTCGTACTTCGCCCGCAACCGCTGCGCCTCGGTGCGCGCCGAGTTGCAGGAGGATGCAGGGAGTTTGACCCGGCGCCAGCTGCCGGGGTTCGAGGCCGATGCCCGCGGTCGGATCGACGACGTGGTTGTCGAGGTGGACGAGGGCACCACTACGCATCTGGCCGACGTCGCGCAAAGCCTGGGCCTGACGGTCGACCCGCCGGTATCCACCGCGCCGCCAAAGATCGAGATTCCGGCTGCACAGCTGAAGTCGCGGCGGCTGGAGACCCGGCTGATGATGCTGGTGGGTGCGGGTTTCGGGTTGGGGGTGGCATTGACGCTCAGCCGGTTGCTGGCCGACCTGGCTCCCGGGCTTGCCGTCGCCGGAGCCGTCGCATGTGCGGCGATCGGGGTTGCGCTTACCGTCTGGGTGGTCGGAACCCGCGGCCTGCTGCGCGATCGCGCGTTGCTCGACCGTTGGGCCGGCGAGGCGACCGCACAGCTGAGGTCTGCACTCGAGCAGCTGGTCGCGACGCGGGTATTGGGAGCCGAGTCGTTGCTGACCGCGGCGCTGGGCGAGCAAGACGAGGTCGAGAGTGCGCGGGTTACCGAGCAGGTCGGGGTCATCGACACCGAGTTGCGCGAGCACGCCGTCGTCGGGGCGCGGGCCGCGGCGCTGCGAGGGCGGGAGATGCCGACGCTGCAGGCCGCGCTCGAGGCGGTGCGAGCCGAGCTCGGCGAAACCGCCGAGCCGCAGTCCGAAGACGCCACCACCGCGACTGAGGGCGGTACCGATGAAATTGGCGAAACCCCGTCGGCAAATACCGCGGATAACGTGTTCTGAATCGTTCTTGTGAGTGATCCAATACACGCCCGACCTGCCCTGGCGATATTCCCCGCGATAACCTGTACAAAGGGCCACCGCAAAAGCCGCACCGGCGAAATGGCCCGCTCTGAGCCCTAGAGAGCCGGCTACGCAGGAGAGTGCAGGAGATTTCGATGACTTCAGCGACCGTTCCCGGTCTGGATACCGCGCCGACGAACCACCAGGGCTTGCTGTCCTGGGTGGAGGAGGTCGCCGAGCTCACCCAGCCCGATCGGGTGGTCTTCGCTGACGGTTCCGAGGAGGAGTGGCGGCGGCTCTGCGAGCAGCTGGTGCAGGCGGGCACTTTCAAGCCGCTGAACCCGAAGAAGCAGCCAAACTCGTACCTGGCGTTATCAGATCCCTCCGACGTGGCGCGCGTGGAATCGCGGACCTTCATCTGTTCCGAGCGCGAGATCGACGCCGGCCCGACCAATAACTGGATGGACCCGAGCAAGATGCGCTCGACCATGACCGATCTGTACCGCGGTTGCATGCGGGGTCGCACCATGTGGGTGGTGCCGTTCTGCATGGGCCCGCTCGGCGCCGACGACCCTAAGCTGGGCGTGGAAATCACCGACTCGGAATACGTCGTCGTGTCGATGCGCACGATGACCCGCATGGGCAAGGCCGCGCTGGACAAGATCGGCGACGACGGGTTCTTCGTCAAGGCGTTGCACTCCGTCGGCGCTCCATTGGAGGACGGGCAAAAAGACGTTCCGTGGCCGTGCAACGACACCAAATACATCACCCACTTCCCGGAAACCCGCGAAATCTGGAGTTACGGCTCGGGTTACGGCGGCAATGCGCTACTCGGCAAGAAGTGCTATTCGCTGCGAATCGCGTCGGCCATGGCTCACGACGAGGGCTGGCTGGCCGAGCACATGCTGATCCTCAAGCTGATTTCCCCCGAGAACAAGGCCTACTACTTCGCGGCGGCATTCCCGTCGGCGTGCGGCAAAACGAACCTGGCGATGCTGCAGCCGACAATTCCCGGCTGGCGGGCCGAAACGCTCGGCGACGACATCGCGTGGATGCGGTTCGGAAAGGACGGCCGGCTCTACGCCGTCAATCCCGAGTTCGGTTTCTTCGGGGTTGCGCCCGGCACCAACTGGAAGTCCAACCCGAACGCGATGCGCACCATCGCCAAAGGCAACACGGTCTTCACCAACGTTGCCCTCACTGACGACGACGACGTGTGGTGGGAAGGCCTGGAGGGCGAGCCGGATCACCTGATCGACTGGAAGGGCCAGGACTGGGTTCTTCGCGAGACGGAAACCAAAGCCGCGCATCCGAATTCGCGGTACTGCACTCCGATGTCGCAGTGCCCCACGTTGGCTCCCGAGTGGGACGACCCGCAGGGCGTGCCGATCTCCGGCATCCTGTTCGGCGCCCGCCGCAAGACCACCGTGCCGTTGGTGACCCAGGCACGGGACTGGCAGCACGGCGTCTTCATGGGCGCCACCATGGGCAGCGAGCAGACCGCCGCCGCCGAGGGCAAGGTCGGCACCGTCCGCCGCGACCCGATGGCCATGCTGCCGTTCCTGGGCTACCACGTCGGCGACTACTTCCAGCACTGGCTCGACCTGGGCAAGAACTCCGACGAGTCCAAGCTGCCGAAGGTGTTCTTCGTCAACTGGTTCCGCCGCGGCGAGGGTGGCAAATTCCTGTGGCCGGGCTTCGGCGAGAACAGCCGGGTGCTGAAATGGATCGTCGGCCGCATCGAGCACAAGGCCGGCGGCCAGGAAACCCCGATCGGTGTCGTCCCGTCCGCCGACGATCTGGACCTGGATGGGCTGGATGTCGATCCCGCCGATGTGGGTAAAGCGCTCGTGGTCGAACCGAGCGAATGGCGCAAGGAA
>DASZKQ010000377.1:0-3405 GCA_035552835.1 Mycobacterium sp.
CGGCGCACCGAGCTTTGCATCCGCTCGACCATCCGATGCTGGATGGCCGTTGCAACCGCTCGGAGCAATGCTTCGCGGTCGGCGAAGTGACGGTAGGCGGCATTAGGCGAAACCCCAACTCGCCGAGTCGCTTCCCGAATCGTGAGCGCGTCGGGGCCGCCGGCCCTGGTGAGTTCGAGGCCAGCATCGATCAATGCCGCGCGCAGATCCCCGTGGTGGTAACCGGTCTTTGTGTCGGTCAACCCTTGACCCTCCTCCGGGCCGAAGTGTACGGTGTGAACATTACCAATGTTGACGGCGTGAACATAGCAACGGAGGATTTGTCGTGACAACCGCAGGATTACCGCCAGTCGTGGACACGGAGACCTGGCAGCGCGAATTGGACGCCTTGCGTATTCGGGAGAAGGCGGCCACCCGCGAGCTCGACGCAATCGCCGCGCAACGACGACACCTGCCGATGGTTGAGATGCCAGATTACGTACTGGAAGGCGGCAACGGACCGGTGCGGTTAGTCGACGTGTTCGACGGCAAACAGCAGCTGATCGTCTACAACCACATGTGGTTCCCGGGTGAGAAGTGGCAATGCCCGGGCTGCACTGGGTTCACCGCACAGTTCACCCGACTGGAGTTCCTGGACAACTACGACGCCCGGTTTGTTATCGTCACGCAGGGACCCATCGATGAAGCACTCGCATACAAGCGGCGGGTGGGGAACCGGATGACCTGGTACTCGACTGCTAGTAGCTCGTTCGGCGCTGACGTCGGCGCTCCACCGGGTGGCGGGTTCGCCGTGAATGTCTTTCTGCGCCGCGGCAATAAGGTGTATCGCACCTGGCACACCAATGGACGCGGCACCGAACAACTGAGTCACTCATTTGCATTGATCGACTTACTGCCGTACGGACGCCAGGAAGAGTGGCAGGACTCACCGGACGGTTGGCCTCAGCATCCCACCTACAGCCGGTGGGCCGGATCAGAGGAGATCGCCCGGGCATACGGTGCCGAGGCGTGAGCTGTTAGTCCTGGATGAAAGCGGACGCCGACTGTAGGTGTTTGACGGCCTCGGCGACGATCGTCTGGATCAGCTCCGCGCACGATGGCAGGTCCTCGACGATGCCGGCCACCTGGCCGGACGCCAGCACGCCGGCGTCGGTATTGCCCTCGACCAGGCCGGCTTTGAGCAACATCGGGGTGTTGGCGGCCATCACCACTTGCGACCACGTGAGTTCCTTGCCGTGCCGCATCGCCAGGCCGTCGCGAACCATCGACGCCCAGGTCATCTGTGACATCTTCTTGAACTTTGCGGCGTTCCGCAAGGCCGCGGTGAATCCCCGTGCCCGCGAGCCGCTTTCCAGTTTTTCGACCAGCCCGGTGCGCAATACGCGGTGCGGCATGCCGTCGACGCGGGTGGTCACGATAGTCCCGTCCAGTCCGGCCTGCAGATAGCGTTGCTTGACCGCGTCAGGCACCGTCGAATCCGCGGTGAGTAGAAACCGGGTACCCATGGCAACCCCGGCGGCACCATAGGACAACGCTGCCGCCAGCCCGCGACCGTCGAAGAACCCGCCCGCCGCGATAACCGGGATGCTCACCGCATCAACCACCGATGGCAACAGCAGCGTCGTGGCGATCGGCCCGGTGTGGCCACCACCCTCGCCACCCTGCACGATGACCGCGTCGGCGCCCCAGGAGGCCACCTTGCGGGCATGCTTAGCAAGACCGACCGACGGAATCACCACCGCACCGGCATCTTTCAGCTTGCTGATCAACTCTTGTTTGGGTGCCAACGCGAATGACGCGACCTTGACGCCTTCGCGGATCATCAGATCCACCCGGTCGCCGGCGTCGCCGGCATCGGCGCGGATGTTGACACCGAACGGCTTGTCGGTGGCCGCCTTGACCTTCCCGATCGCCGTGGCGAGTTCGTCGAGAGTCATCGTGGCCGATGCCAAGATGCCCAGCCCGCCTGCGTTGGCGGTCGCCGAGACCAGCCGGGCGCCGGCTACCCAGCCCATTCCGGTTTGCACCACCGGATGCTCGATACCGACCAGCTCGGTGAGTGGCGTGCGCAATCTCATGAACGTATCTCTCGGTCGCGCAATGCTTTAGGGTCTACAGCCTCGCGAATCAGACGCAGTTCGTCGTCGGTGGGCAGCCTCGTCTCTTCCGCCTCATCGAGACCGTGCAGTGCGAACGAGGTGTTCTCCCGAACGTCATCTGGCGAAACACCTGGGTGCAACGTCAGCGCCCGCATCGTATGGTCCGGCCCGCCGAAGTCGAACACCCCGAGATTGGACACCACCCGGTACGTGTTAGCGAACCGGAACGCTGGGTTGTCTTTGTCCACCTTGTTCCAGCCGATACCGCAGACCACATCGACGGTGTCGCAGAACACGCGCTTGGAATGGTTGCCGACCCAATAGCTTGTCGCGTGGTTGATGGCGTTACCAGGAGCACCCCGAACACCGAACATCTGTCGGGTCGGGTGCTGCAGCGGCCCGAACGCCGACAGGTTCTGATTGCCATAGCGGTCAACCTGATTGGCGCCCATCACCACATGCCGCCGTCCCCAGGCCAGCGTCTCGAACACCCGGCCGAACGGCATCCAACCCTCGACGGATCCCGCTGCGCCCAGCGCCGGCGTGTCTGCCAGCAGTTGCGCTTCACCGTCGGTCAGCAGGATGTCGGGGGAGAAGGTCAATCGTGCCAGCCGCGCGCCGACCGAGGCCATGTTGGTCATCGGGCTGACCATGATTTCGCCCGCGTCTCTGAACAACTCGGCGCAGGCTACCGCACAGACTTCGGCTCGTGTGCTCACTTGGACACCTCCTCTGCGAATGCGCGCACGGCCGCCTGGTATTCGGCTTCGCCGCCTGAAAGATAGGTCTGCACGAATTTCTGCCAACCCACGTCCGTTGAGGCCGCCTCGGCATAGTGGCGCTGGAACTTCTCGTCTCGGCCGTAATCCGGTGCTGCCGTTGTGAAATGTGCACCGCCGGGCGCTTCCACCACAGCGTCGACCATCATCCGGTTCACCAGCAGGGCTTGCGGCGGTACCGCTTTGACCAGTTCCTCGGTCGATGCGACGCGCTCCACTGACAGGTAGCGCTTGTCGGCGGCCATCAGAAACAGATCGTCGAAGTAGGGATCGATGCCGGTGTATGCGGCATTGCCTTGGGCGTCACCGAGATTGAGGTGCACAAAGGCGGCGTCTAGGCGCAGCGCCGGCATCGCGATCAGCGTTTCGTGTCCGCCCTCGGGCGCCGGGTAAGGGCTGCTTACCGTTTGCAATTCGCCCTCCCAGAAGTCCGGGACCGAGCTGCCCAGCCCGGCGCGGATCGGCAGGAACGGCAGCCGTTGTGCCGCTGCCTGCAGCCCGCAGCGCAGCATGCCTTCGTCCATCTC
>DASZKQ010000378.1:0-18764 GCA_035552835.1 Mycobacterium sp.
ACCCCACAAGTCGACGACCTGCTCGATCTGCGCGTTGGGCTCACGGGTTTGCAGGTGCTCGACGGCGCGTGCGTAGTACTCCCGCTGGATGTCCAGGGCGCTGGCCTGACGCCCGCCCGCCAGCCGCACCGGCCGCCGACCCGTCACGTCGTGGCTGACCTCGCGGATCGCCCGGATCGGGTTGTCCAATGAGAAGTCGCGGAACGCCACGCCCGCTTCGATCATTTCCAGCACCAGTGCTGCAGTGCCCACCTTGAGCATGGTGGTGGTCTCGCACATGTTGGAGTCGCCGACGATGACGTGCAGACGGCGGTACTTCTCAGCGTCGGCATGGGGCTCGTCGCGGGTGTTGATGATGGGGCGGCTCCGAGTGGTGGCCGACGAGACGCCTTCCCAGATGTGCTCGGCGCGCTGCGACAGGCAGAACGTGGCGGCCTTCGGGGTCTGCAGCACCTTGCCTGCGCCGCAAATGAGCTGGCGGGTGACCAGGAACGGCAGCAGCACATCGGAGATACGGGAGAACTCGCCCGCGCGCACGATCAGGTAGTTCTCATGGCAGCCATAGGAGTTGCCTGCCGAGTCGGTGTTGTTCTTGAACAGGTAGATGTCGCCGCCGATGCCCTCGTCGGCGAGCCGCTGCTCGGCGTCGACGAGCAGGTCTTCCAGCACCCGCTCGCCGGCACGGTCGTGGGTGACCAGCTGCACCAGGCTGTCGCATTCGGCGGTGGCATATTCCGGATGGCTGCCCACGTCGAGGTACAACCGTGCGCCGTTGCGCAGGAAAACGTTGGAGCTACGCCCCCAGGACACCACCCGGCGAAACAGGTAGCGAGCCACCTCGTCCGGCGACAACCGCCGATGACCGTGGAATGTGCAGGTGACACCGAATTCGGTTTCGATCCCCATAATCCGCCGCTGCACAATTCGAGCGTACTGGTTGTATGCCCAACAGGTGCGGAACCCCCGCCCAGAGTGGCGTCAGACATCGACGGCAACGGTGGTGTGGTCCGCGGTTGCGCGAAGCCCCGATGAGCGCGCACATCGCGCAGCGGCGCGCACGAACCTCGTGGTCGATCACCGGCGATTTCGCCAGCACGAACCTGACTTACACGAATTTATCTATGCCCCAACCGGTTTGGCGTGTTCTGTCCTGCAACCCGTGTTTGGACAGGGTAATTCGCCCGCGGATTATAGGGGGCGGCTACCCACAAATACTCGTCAAGAAAGCGTTATGATTTCGGCGGCCTTACGTAAAGAACGCATAATGGGCGGTGTCGGCGGTCACGCTCCCATTGCGCCGTCTTGCGCCACTCGTTATACACAAGATGCGACACAACCACCCATGCGACCGGTGCTCCGAGGAAACCCAAATCGCTTAGTTGCGTAGTGAATAACGGACTCAATCGGTTGCTTGGGAGAATCGATGCCACTCGGTGATGTTCTGCAAGCACTCATCATGCTGGCCGTGGTCTTGCTCGGCTCAGTATTTGTCGGGAACCTGTGTCGGTTTAATCAGCCCGCCGTCGTCGGAGTAATCTTTTTCAACATTCTGCTCGGCACAATATTGGCCGTCAGTCCTCATTCCATAAACTCTGTGTTACTTTCGGCCACCTCGAAATCTCTCATCGACGACGTAGGCCAAGCGGGCACAGCGGGCGTTAGGACTCGGCAGGGCTGGGCGCCTCGCCGAATCGGCTCAGTGCCAGAGTTGCGGCAACCGCTATGACGAATCCGGCCACAACCATCCAGCTCAGGCCCTCGCGAGTCTGGTCGCCGAGCCACGCCACCCCGACAAGCGCAGGGCCAACAGTTTCACCTACCACCATCCCGGCGACGGCAGTGGTCACCGATCCGCGGCTCAAGGCGGAGGTAAGCAGCAGAAACCCAGCCGCTCCCCCTGCGATCAGCGCGTACACGGCGGGGTTGGAGTAGAAAGCGGCCTTGGTCGGATCGATCGGATCGATCAGGCGGACCGCGATCTCGACGACCCCGAAGCCGCCGCCGGCCCCCAGTCCCAGGACAAGCGCGCGGGAGCGGTCGCCCAAGCGGCCTGCCGACGCGCCGGCGATGAACAACACGGCGACCACCACCAGCAGCGCCCAGCTGAGCCCGGCGGGCCCCCGCTGTGAACCTTCGGGGCCGGCGGCAAGGCCGAGCATGGCAAGGCTCGCGCACACCACGCCCACCGCCGCCCATTCAACTGTCGACAACCGCGCCGACAGCAGCCAGGCAGCCACGATCGCGGTGACCGCGAGCGAAGCCGCGATTGCCGCGGCCACGACGTAAATCGGCACCAGGCGCAGCGCCGCAACTTGCAACACAAAGCCGAGGCCGTCCAGTCCGATGCCCGCGAGGTAGCGCCACTGCCGCAGCGCTCGCAACAGCAAGACCGCGTCAACCCCGGAGTCGCTGCCGGCGTCCACCGAGCGGGTTGCCTCGGCCTGCAACACTGTCGCAGTTCCGTAGCACACCGAGCAGCCCAATGCGAGCAGCAAGCCGATCAGCACGGAACCGAGCCTATTTCGACGATTTCTCTGCCGAGCCGTTATCCGATTCGGAGCCGGTGTGTTTGGGCAGCAACCGCTCTAGCGCCGGTCCGGTGATTCGCCGGAACGCGCGCCGCGGCCGGTTGGCGTCGAGGATGGCGACCTCCAACGTCAAGGCCCCCAGGTTGGGCTCATCGCCGCCGTTGGTGCTGCCCGCCTGCAGCGCGTCGACAGCGATTCGCACTGCGTCGGCCAGGTTGGCGTTCTCGGCGTAGGAGTCCTTGAGCGCGGTGATGATCGGCTCCGTCGTCCCGCCCATCACCACGAAATGCGGCTCGTCTGCGATCGACCCGTCGTAGGTAATCCGGTACAGCTCAGGCGGTTTGGTTTCGCCGTAGTGGGCGACTTCGGCGACGCACAGTTCAACCTCGTAGGGCTTGGCCTGCTCCGTGAAGATCGTGCCCAGCGTCTGCGCGTAGACATTGGCCAGCTGCCGGCCGGTGACGTCGCGGCGGTCGTAGGCGTAACCGCGGGTGTCGGCGAACTGGATACCGCCGCGCCGCAGATTGTCGAACTCGTTGAACCGGCCGACGGCGGCGAAGCCGACCCGGTCATAAAGCTCACTGACTTTCTGAAGCGAGCGCGACGGGTTCTCGGCAACGAACAACACACCGCCGGCGTAGGCCAGCGCCACCACGCTGCGGCCGCGCGCGATGCCCTTGCGCGCCAGCTCGCTGCGCTCGCGCATCGCCTGCTCGGGCGAGATGAAGTACGGAAAACTCATGAATCACTTCCCGCGCGCTCCGCGTCCGGCCCGAAAGTGTCCGCGCGGGAACGACTTTCAATCACCTCACGGGCCAGCTCGGCGATTCGCTGCTCGGGAACGTTGGCTGAGCCGTCGGCACCGATGGCCACAGCGGTCGGGTAGATCCCACGGACCAGATCAGGCCCACCGGTGGCCGAATCGTCGTCAGCCGCGTCGTAGAGCGCCTCAACAGCAACCCGCAACGCGGAATCCGCGTCGGTCACCTGCGAATACAGTTTCTTGATCGACGATTTGGCGAAAATCGAACCAGAACCCACCGACTGGTAGCCCTCCTCTTCCAGATTCCAGCCACCGGCGGCGTCGAACGAGACGATGCGGCCGGCCTTCTCCGGTTCAGGGTCGTCGATGTCGAAACCGGCGAGCAGCGGCAGCGCCACCAGCCCCTGCAACGCGGCGCCGAGATTGCCGCGGACCATGATCGCCAGCCGATTCACCTTCCCGGCGAAGGTAAGCGGCACACCTTCCAGCTTCTCGTAATGCTCGAGCTCGACGGCGTACAGGCGGGCGAATTCGACCGCGATGGCCGCGGTGCCCGCGATTCCGGTCGCGGTGTAGTCGTCGGTGATGTACACCTTCTGCACATCGCGCCCGGCGATCATGTTGCCCTGGATGGCGCGCCGGTCGCCGGCGATGACGACGCCGCCGGGATGCTTCAGCGCGACGATGGTCGTTCCATGCGGCAGCTGAGAACCGAGACCGCCGGGTTCCGTGTTACTGATGCCCACCGGCAGCAGCTCAGGAGCCTCACGGCGCAAAAAGTCCGAGAATGACGAAAGACCGCCAAAGGCGGTTCCGGGTTGTGCTGAGTGAGTGGCCAGGCGATCGCGAAACGGCCAGGTCACTGTCCGCCCTTTTGGACGTATGCGCGGACGAAGTCTTCGGCGTTCTCTTCCAGAACATCATCGATCTCGTCGAGCAGATCGTCGGTCTCCTCGGTCAGCTTTTCGCGACGCTCCTGGCCCGCGGCCGTGCTGGCGGTGGGGTCGTCGTCATCGCCGCCACCACCACCGCGCTTGGTCTGCTCCTGAGCCATCGCTGCCTCCTGCATGCTCATCGGCCGCGGATACCACGTCCGTTAGTTTCTCCACCCTACCGGTCGACACCGCCAATGCCCCGGCTAAACCTGATTGTCCGCTCCTCAGGTGGTCAGCTGTTCCACCAGCTCGACCGCGCTGTTTACCGAATCCAGCAGCGCGCCGACGTGCGCCTTGCTGCCGCGCAGCGGCTCGAGCGTCGGAATACGCACCAGTGAGTCGCCGCCCAGGTCGAAAATCACCGAATCCCAGCTCGCCGCGGCGATGTCCGCCCCGAAGCGGCGCAGGCATTCGCCGCGGAAGTATGCCCGGGTATCCGTCGGTGGGTTGTCCACCGCGCTGAGCACCTGTTGTTCGCTAACCAGACGCTTCATCGAGCCGCGCGCCACCAGCCGGTTGTAGAGGCCCTTGTCCAGCCGGACATCGGAGTACTGCAAATCGACCAGGTGTAGTCGAGGCGCCGACCAGCTCAGGTTCTCGCGGTGCCGAAAACCCTCCAGCAGCCGCAGCTTGGCGGGCCAGTCGAGCAATTCGGCGCATTCCATCGGGTCGCGCTCGAGTTGATCCAGCACGTGCGCCCACGTCTCCACGATGTCGGCTGCCCGCGCGTCATGATCGCGGCCGTCGACCAGCTTTGCCACCCGATCGAGATAAATCCGCTGCAGCGCAAGGCCGGTCAATTCGCGACCGTCGGCCAGCGCGACGGTGGCGCGCAGCGAGGGGTCGCGGCTGATCGCGTGCACCGCATGCACCGGCCGGGCCAACGCCAGGTCGGTCAGGTCGATGCCGTGGGCTGCGCCCTCTTCGATCAGGTCCAGCACCAGGGCGGTCGCGCCCAGCTTCAGGTACGTCGACGTCTCGGCGAGGTTGGCGTCGCCGATGATGACATGCAACCGCCGATAGCGGTCGGCGTCGGCGTGCGGCTCGTCGCGGGTGTTGATGATGCCGCGTTTGAGTGTGGTCTCCAGCCCGACCTCGACCTCGATGTAGTCGGCACGCTGGGACAGCTGGAAGCCCGGCTCGTCGCCGGCGGGCCCGATTCCGACCCGGCCGGAGCCGGTGATCACCTGACGGGACACCAGGAACGGCGTCAGCCCGGCGATGACGGCCGAAAACGGCGTCTGTCGGCTCATCAGATAGTTCTCGTGCGACCCGTAGGAGGCACCCTTGCCGTCGACGTTGTTCTTGTACAGCTGCAGCTTGGCCGCACCCGGCACGCTGGCCACGTGCCGGGCGGCGGCTTCCATCACCCGCTCGCCGGCCTTGTCCCAGATGACCGCGTCCAGCGCGTCGGTGCACTCCGGCGCGGAGTACTCCGGGTGCGCGTGGTCGACGTAGAGCCGCGCGCCGTTGGTCAAGATCATGTTGGCGGCACCGACCTCATCCGCGTCGACGACCGGCGGTGGGCCGGCCGAGCGGCTCAGGTCGAATCCGCGGGCATCGCGCAGCGGCGATTCCACCTCGTAGTCCCAACGGGTGCGCTTGGCGCGCTGAATGCCAGCTGCGGCGGCATAGGCCAAAACCGCCTGCGTCGAGGTGAGAATCGGGTTGGCCGTCGGGTCTGACGGTGACGAAATGCCATACTCGACCTCCGTCCCGATAATCCGTTGCATGCCCTCAAGCCTAGGCGACGTGCTCGACGCGAACTGTTTGTGGCCTCTGCTGGGGGAACCGCCCAGCCGCGAAGCGGCGAGGGGGACGCGGCGAGCGGGCGCGCCGGTGAATTCAGGCCTAACCCGGATCCACAGCCTGGGACACGTCATTGACGCAGGTGAAAGAAGTGATTAACTTCACCGTGGTGTCCACCGATGCCCTGCACGACCCCACGACCGGCCTGTCCGGAAAACGCTACGGCGAAGTCCTGCTGGTGACGCCGGGCGAGGCGGGGCCGCAGGCCACCGTCTACAACACCTACCCACTCAACGACTGTCCGGCCGAGTTGTGGTCGAAACTCGACCCGCAGGCCATCGCGACCGAAAACGGCGCTGCCACAGCGCTTCTCAACGGGCCGCGCTACTGGCTGATGAACTCCATTGAAAAGGTGCCCCAGGGCCCGCGGATCATCAAAAACTTCGGCGGGATCGACATGATCCTGCAGGCCACGGTCTTGTTGACAGCGATGAACCCGGCGCCCTACACCGCAAATCAGGTCAACCGCCACACCGTCTTCACCTTCGACGCCGCCGAAGAGGTCTACGAACTGCAAGATCCCGCGTTCCGGCGCTGGGTGATGCAGACCTGGAGCCAGATTGTCGATCCCAACCTGTCGCGGGCCGACCTGCGCCTACTCGGCGAGCGGCTCGAATTGCCAGAAGGATGGACCTACCAGGCACGAGTGCTGGAAAGCCCATTGCGCATCGACACGGC
Organism: Mycobacterium sp.; assembly: GCA_035552835.1. Lineage (GTDB taxonomy): Bacteria > Actinomycetota > Actinomycetes > Mycobacteriales > Mycobacteriaceae > Mycobacterium. The sequence continues at coordinate 6,714 of DASZKQ010000378.1, forward strand.
CACCCGCGCCGCCTTGGTTTTGCAGGACGACCTGACCAACAGCTATTCGCTGATAACCGATTGAACCGGTAGCTACAGGTACTGGCCGAGGTTGGACTCGGTATCAATAGCCCGGCTGGCACTCGACGACTTCCCGGTGACCAGCGTGCGGATGTAAACGATCCGCTCACCCTTCTTGCCCGAGATCCGGGCCCAGTCATCGGGATTGGTGGTGTTGGGCAGGTCCTCGTTCTCGGCGAACTCGTCGACGATCGAGTCGAGCAGGTGCTGGATGCGCAGACCCGGCTGACCGGTCTCCAACACCGACTTGATGGCGTTCTTCTTCGCCCGGTCAACAACGTTCTGGATCATCGCACCGGAGTTGAAGTCCTTGAAGTACATGACTTCTTTGTCGCCGTTGGCGTAAGTGACTTCCAGGAACCGGTTGTCGTCGATCTCGGCGTACATCCGGTCGACGACCTTCACGATCATCGCCTCGATGCATGCCGTGCGGTCGCTGTCGAACTCGCCGAGGTCGTCGGCATGCACCGGCAGTGACTCGACCAAGTACTTCGAGAAGATGTCTTGCGCCGCTTCGGCATCCGGCCGCTCGATCTTGATCTTCACGTCGAGACGCCCGGGCCGCAGGATCGCGGGGTCGATCATGTCCTCGCGGTTGGAGGCGCCGATCACGATGACGTTCTCCAGGCCCTCCACGCCGTCGATCTCGCTCAGCAGCTGTGGCACGACCGTTGTCTCGACGTCGGAAGAAACCCCGGTACCGCGGGTGCGGAAGATCGAGTCCATTTCATCGAAGAACACGATCACCGGCGTGCCTTCGGATGCCTTCTCGCGGGCCCGCTGGAAAATCAGCCGGATGTGACGTTCGGTCTCGCCGACGAACTTGTTCAGCAGCTCCGGGCCCTTGATGTTCAAAAAGTACGACTTGGCTTCGCGCGCGTCGTCGCCGCGAACCTCGGCCATCTTCTTGGCCAACGAGTTGGCAACTGCCTTGGCGATCAACGTCTTACCGCAACCGGGCGGGCCGTAGAGCAGCACGCCCTTGGGCGGGCGCAGCGCATATTCCCGGTACAACTCCTTGTGCAGGAACGGCAGCTCCACGGCGTCGCGGATCTGCTCGATCTGCCGGCCCAACCCGCCGATGTCGTTGTAGGTGACGTCGGGCACCTCTTCCAGCACCAGGTCCTCGACTTCGGCCTTGGGAATGCGTTCGAATGCATACCCGGCCTTGGTGTCGACCAGTAGCGAGTCACCGGGGCGCAGCTTGCGGGGGCGCTGGTCGTCGTTGAGAGCGTCGGGGTGCCCGTCGGGCAGATCCTCGGCGACCAGCGGGTCGGCCAGCCACACGATGCGTTCCTCGTCGGCGTGTCCGACGACCAGGGCCCGGTGCCCGTCGTTGAGAATCTCGCGCAGCGTGGAGATCTCACCAACCGATTCGTAGGTGCCGGCCTCGACGACAGTTAAAGCCTCGTTGAGCCGAACCGTCTGTCCTTTCCTCAAAGACTTGACGTCGATGTTGGGCGAGCAAGTCAAGCGCATCTTGCGCCCGGAGGTGAACACGTCGATGGTGTCGTCGTCGTGGGCTAACAACAACACGCCGTAACCGCTCGGCGGCTGTCCTAGCCGGTCGACCTCTTCGCGCAGCGCCAGCAGTTGCTGCCGGGCTTCCTTGAGCGTTTCCATCAGTTTGGAATTGCGCGCCGCGAGCGAATCGATTCGGGCTTCGAGCTGGTGAATATCGCGGGGGCTGCGCGCTGCGCTCTGCGTTGCGACGGCATTGTCGAGTTGCTCGCGCAATATCGCCGCCTCGCGCCGAAGCTCCTCCAACTCGGCCGCATCCTCGTCGGACAGGTCGGGCTCGCGAGGGCTACCGAACGTTTCGCGCTCTGTCTCACCCATGGTGCGCTCCTTTCCCGCTCCCGAAAGCGGTGCGGCGGATAGGTCAACGCTACCGGCGATTTCCGATTCATGCGGGAACTCGAAATGGGGCACACTGGCATCAGCGTTAACATCATGTTGAACCTGCCTGATCGAGAGGACATCCTTGACCGTGAAATCCCTAGCCACGGGCGTGGCGGCGGTCGCCGCAATCGGTGCGGCGGCCGCGGGTGTGACCTGCATTGCATCTGTTACCGCCGCGTTGCCTCAGGTTCAGCCGGTCGTTTTCGGCGCGCCACTGCCGCTGGACCCGGTCGTGCCTGGCGCCGATATACCCACGCCTGACGTCTTGGCCAGCCTCCTCAACAGCCTGCAGGACCCGAGCGTGCCGTTCGCCAGCAAGAGCAACCTGGTCGAGGGCGGGGTCGGCGGCGTCGAGGGTCACTTCGCCGACAAGAAACTGCAGCAGGCCGCCGCCCGCGGCAGTTTGCCGTTGACGTTCAACATCACGAACATCCTGCCCGCCGGTCCGGGCACGGCCTCGGCCAATGTCACCGCTTCGGGTCCGCACCTGGCCCCGACGACCGAGAACCTCACGTTCGTCGACCAGGGCGGCTGGATGCTGTCGCGCACCTCGGCGATGACGCTGATCCAGTCGGTGCAGTCGGCGGGCGGCTGACCGCTGCTGGATGGGCCGACACCTCACCGCGGTCTTGGGCGCCGCCACGATTGCGGCAGCGCTTGGGCTCTCGGGGTGTTCGGGCGATGAGCACGGTGCGTCGCCGGACACTGTGCCGCCGCCGGCGTCGGCCTCGCTGACTTCGACGGCGGCCGCCCAGGTCGCTCCGCTGCCGCGGCCCGATGCCCTGGCCGAGGTGTTGTACCGGCTGGCCGATCCTTCGGTGCCCGGCAGTCAGAAACTGAACCTGGTCGAAGGTGCCGGCCCAGACAATGCTGCCGTGCTTGACCAGTTCGCCATGGCGCTGCTCAACGGTGGCTTCGCGCCGATGAAGTTCGATGTGCGAGACGTTGCATGGTCAGACCGGGATCCGGCCGACGTGGTGGCCAACGTGAAGGTCAGCTCACCCAATCCGGGCGTGGCCAACTTCTCCTTCCCGATGGAATTCACGCCATACCAGGGTGGGTGGCAGCTATCGGCGCGAACCGCCTACGTGCTGATGGCTTTCGGGACCGCTCAGGTCGCGCCTCCGGTGTCGGGACCGGGACACTGACCCGGCGATGTGGATCGGGTGGCTCGAGTTCGATTTGCTGCTCGGTGACGTGCGCTCACTCAAGCAGAAGCGATCGGTGATCCGCCCAGTGCTGGCGGAGTTACAGCGAAAGTTCAGCGTGTCGGCCGCCGAAACCGGGTCGCATGAGCTCTACCGACGGGCGGGCATCGGGGTGGCGATGGCGTCGGCCGATCGCGGCCATGCCGTCGATGTGCTCGACGCAGCCGAACGGCTGGTGGCCGCCCACCCCGAGTTCGACGTGTTGTCGGTGCGCCGTGGCCTGCACCGCGGCGACGACTAGCTCGGCTTAGCGCTTGCGGCGTAGTGGAGTCGGCGCGACGGTGTTTGGAGCCAGTCGACGCGCGGACACCAGGAATCCGGTATGGCCGCGCATGTTGTGCTGCGGGCGCACCGCCAATCCGACGACGTTCCAACCTCTTTGCAGCGTCTCCCAGGCGCGCGGCTCGGTCCAGCACTGCTGGTCGCGCAGCGCCTCCACTGTCTTCGAGAGCTGCGTGACGGTGGCCAGGTAAACGATCAGCACACCGCCGGCGACCAGCACCCGCGACACGGTGTCGAGCACCTCCCAGGGCGCCAGCATGTCGAGCACCACCCGGTCGACCGAGCCGGCGGCCAGATCGGCGTCGGCGACATCGCTGATGATCAGTTGCCAATTGGCGGGGGCGCAGCCAAAGTACGTCTCCACGTTGCGACGGGCATGTTCGGCGTGGTCGGCGCGCACATCGTAGGAGATCACCCGCCCATCCGGGCCGACCGCACGCAGCAGCGAACAGGTCAGCGCCCCGGAGCCGGCACCAGCCTCCAACACTCGGGCGCCGGGGAAGATGTCGCCCTCGAGCACGATCTGAGCGGCGTCTTTGGGGTAGATCAACTGGGCACCGCGCGGCATGGACATCACGTAGTCCACCAACAGCGGACGCAACACCAAAAATGGGTCACCGTTGGTCGATTTGACCACGCTGCCCTCCGGCAGTCCGATCACCGCGTCGTGGGCGATCGCTCCGCGGTGGGTGTGGAATTCACCGCCGGCGCTGAGCAGCATCGTGTAGTGCCGACCCTTGGCGTCGGTGAGCTGGACACGGTCGCCCACGGCGAACGGCCCGGTTGCAGACACAGCTGTCTAGCCTGCCAGCAGACGCGCCGGGAAAGGTGCGCGGGGTTGTCCGACCTCGCCTCTAGGCTGCGGATATGAGCCGCATCGGCGACGATGCGGAGCCAAGCGGCGAGGAGGAGCGGCGCGCATGAGCGACGAACCGGGCAACACACCCCGCCCGGCATCAAGACCGGCACTGTCGCCGTCGCGAGCGGCCGACTTCAAGCAATGCCCGCTGCTCTACCGGTTCCGGGCTATCGATCGCCTGCCTGAGCCGCCGTCAACGGCACAACTGCGGGGCTCGGTGGTGCATGCCGCCCTGGAGCAGCTGTACAACCTGCCCGCAACAGAACGCGGCCCGCAGACCGCCGACGCACTCGTCGGCCCGGTTTGGGAGCAGGTGATCGCGGCGGAACCCGAGCTGGCCACCGTGCTGGACACCGAGCAACAGGCCCAACTCCTCGACGAGGCCCGTGCCCTGCTGTCCGGCTACTACCGGTTGGAAGATCCGACCCGGTTCGACCCGCAGAGCTGCGAGCAGCGCATCGAGGTCGAGCTTGCCGATGGCACACTGCTGCGCGGGATCATCGACCGGATCGACGTGGCCACCACCGGCGAGTTGCGGGTTGTGGACTACAAGACCGGCAAGGCACCTCCCGAAGCACGGGCCCTTGCCGAGTTCAAGGCCATGTTCCAGATGAAGTTTTATGCGGTCGCGTTACTGCGCTCACGGGGGGTGTTGCCGACGCGGCTGCGGCTGATCTATCTGGCCGACGGCCAGCTGCTGGACTATTCCCCCGACGCAGATGAGCTGCTGCGGTTCGAAAAGACGCTGATGGCGATTTGGCGGGCAATTCAGTCTGCCGGTGCGACAGGCGATTTCAGGCCCAGGCCGTCACGGCTATGCGATTGGTGTGCGCACCATGCGCACTGTCCCGTCTTCGGCGGCACGCCGCCGCCCTACCCGGGTTGGCCGAAGCATCCTGACGAAGGCGATGCCGACGCCGTTCTGCAGCGGGCAGACCCGGCGGCGTAACGCTTACTGCAGCGGCGACATCTCCTGCAGCATCGTCGGTATCAGCTCGCTGACCGTCGGGTGGATGTGCATCGTGCGCGCCAGCGTGGTGTAGGGCGTCTTGGCTGACATCACATCCAGGATTTCGTGGATGGCCTCGTCGCCACCGACGCCGAGGATGGCCGCTCCCAGGATCTGCTGCGTTTGGGCATCGACTACGACTTTCATAAAGCCTTGTGTCTCACCCTTTTCCACTGCACGACCGACGCGAGTCATGGGCCGTTGACCGACCAGCGCAGGGCGGCCCGACGCACGCACCTGTTCGACGGTCATTCCGGCCCGGCCCAGCGGCGGGTCGATGTAGAGCGCATAGGTGGGGATACGGTCGCTGACCCGGCGTGGGTCGCCGTCGAGCAGGTTGGCCGCCACGATTTCGAAGTCGTTGTAAGAGGTGTGGGTGAACGCGCCCTTGCCGTTACAGTCACCCATCGCCCAGATGTTCTCGGCGCTGGTTTTCAGTTGATCATCGACGGTGATGTATCCCCGGCCATCGGTTTGGACACCGGCGCGCTCGAGACCGAGGTCGTCGGTGTTGGGCCGCCGCCCGACCGCCAGCAGCAGATGACTACCGGCTATCGACGCAGCACCGGCCCGCGGTGTCACCTCGAAGCCTCCAATATCATTGTCCCGCTTGGTAATCTGGATATCAGCAGCATCAACGACGATATCGATGCCTTCGTTTTTCAGGATCGTCTTGATGGTGTCCGAGACATCTTCGTCTTCACGGGATGCCAGCCGTGGCCCTTTCTCGACGACGGTCACCCGGGCACCGAAGCGGCGATACATCTGGGCGAACTCGAGCGCGATGTAGCTACCGCCGATGATGACCAGATGGTCAGGCACGGTATCGAGTTCGAGGATCGACACATTGGTGAGGAACTCGACATCCTTGAGGCCGGGAATGTCGGGCACGACGGCACGCCCACCAACGTTGAGGAAGATCCGCTCGGCCTGCAGGACTTCGCCGCCGACCCGCAGCGTGTGCGGGTCGGAGAATCGAGCGTGCCCGCGAATGACGGTGCAGCCGTCCATCCCGTTCAACCAGTCTTCGACGCCCTTGCGATCGCCGAGCATGATCTCGTCTTTGCGTGCCTTGACTTTCGCCATGTCCACACTGACCGCACCGGTGCCGACGCCGAAGTCGGCGCCGCGACGGGCCAGGTGCGCAGCGTGCGCGCTGGCCACCAATGTCTTGGTCGGGATGCATCCGTTGTTGACGCAGGTGCCGCCGATCAGCTTGCGCTCCACCACGGCAACGGTGTGGCCGGCGGCGGTCAACCGGCCTGCCAGCGAGGGCCCGGCCTGCCCGGCGCCCACGACGATCGCGTCGAAACGACGTGTCACAGAGCGGCTGTTACCGCGGCAAGCGCGAATCCACCCAGCACCGCCACCGCATCCTCGAGCAGGGCGATCGGCAGGTCGTGGCCATGCGAGGCTACCAGGCGAGTGCGCGCCTGGTAGCCGCCCAGAGTGCCGAGCACCGCACCGATGATCCCGACACCGAGCGCGCTCCAGGTAAAGCCCCAGGCGGTGCCGATGACAGCGCCCGCGAACGCGCCCAAGGCAATCCGGGCAGTGAACGACGGCGGCGCTGTGCGGCTCGGCGTCTTGGGAAGTTTGTCGGCGACCAGTTCACCGACCGCGAGGACGGTGATGATGGCGACCGTCACCGGATGCGCCAGCCAGGAGGCCCACGTTCCATTGAGGTTGATCCAGTGCAGCGCCGCAGCCCACGCGACTACCGCCGGAGCTGTCATGGACCGCAACCCGGCAACCACACCGATCCCGAGAGCTAGTAGCAGAACATAGAAATGCGTCACGGCGACCCTCCTGGGGCTCGACAAAACAACGCGGCTCTAGCGGGACGCTAACACAGCAAAGCCGGCTGCACCGGCGCATCCAAGATCAGAAGCGACAGAACCGGATATCCGAGGCCAGGATGGCCTTCGCTCCGATAGCAGCCAGCTCGTCCATGATCGTGTTGACGTCCCGGCGCGGCACCAGCGCACGTACCGCCACCCATTCGGGATCTGCGAGCGGGGCGATTGTCGGTGACTCCAATCCCGGTGTGATTGAGGTGGCTTCGTCGAGCGCCGAACGCGGGCAGTCGTAGTCGAGCATCAAATACTGTTGACCAAACACCACCCCCTGGACCCGCGCGACCAGCTGGTCACGAGCGGAGGCTTCCGGCCCGGCGTCAGAGGCGTCAGGGTCAGCCTGTTCGATCAGCACCGCCTCTGAATCGCACAGTGTTTCACCGAAGGCCACCAGGTTGTGCATGTTCAAGGTGCGACCCGAACCCACCACATCGGCGATCGCATCGGCCAACCCGAGCTGCACGGAGATCTCCACGGCGCCGTCTAGCCGGATCACAGTTGCGTCAATACCGCGGGCCGCCAAGTCTTCTCGCACCAGGTTCGGGTATGCGGTGGCGATTCGTCGGCCGGCCAGGTCGTCGATGGTCCAGTCGAGTCCGGCCGGCGCGGCGTAACGAAAGGACGACGACCCGAAGCCGAGCGCCAGTCGTTCGCGCACCGGCGCGCCAGACTCGCGGGCCAGATCCCGTCCCGTTATTCCGAAGTCGAGCTCGCCCGACCCGACATAGATTGCAATGTCTTTGGGCCGCAGGAAAAAGAACTCGACGTGGTTGTGCGGGTCGATGACGGTCAAGTCTTTGGGATCGGTCCGACGACGATAACCGGCCTCAGCGAGAATCTCGACGGCCGGCTCGCTCAACGCCCCCTTATTGGGAACTGCCACCCGCAGTCTCGTCGAGCCGTTCCGATGCGGCGCTACCATCACAACTTCCGGTACACGTCATCGAGGGTGAGCCCGCGGGCGATCATCAGCACCTGGGTCCAATACAGCAACTGACTGATCTCCTCGGCGAGTGCGTCGTCCGGTTCGTGCTCGGCCGCCAACCACACTTCACCGGCCTCCTCCAGGACCTTCTTGCCCACCGCATGCACCCCAGCGTCCAGCGCGGCCACCGTGCCGCTGCCGGGCGGGCGGGTGCGGGCACGCTCGCCGAGCTCGGCAAACAGATCCTCAAAGGTCTTCACGGGCAGCGATTGTTTCATGGGCGGCTAAGCAAAGTCACGGCGGTTTCAGCTCCGGACCACTTCGTCGGGCATGTCTTCCAGGCAAACGCCGTTGGTCTCGCGGACCCATCTCCACACGAAAAAGAACGACAGCACCGCAGACAGCGCGTAAAAGCTGTAGGCCACGACGAGCGTGTGCCGCAACGCCGGGAAGGTCACCGCGATGGTCCAGTTGGCCATCCACTGCACGCCAGAGGCCAAACCCAGCGCCGCCGACCGGATGCGGTTTGGGAACATCTCGCCCAGCAGTACCCACAGGACCGGTCCCCAGGAGACGGCGAACGCGACGACGAACAAGTCGGCAGCGACCAACGCGATCACCCCGGCGGCTCCGTCCAATTGTGGCCGACCATTGACGGTGGATGCTCCGGCGAACACGACTGTCGTCGTCACCAGCATCAACGACATTCCCGCGGATCCGGCCAACAACAATGTTCTGCGACCCAGCCGGTCGATCAGGGCGATCGCCACCAATGTGATCAGCACGTTGACCCCGGTGGTCACCAGGGCAATGCTGAACGACGACTTTTCGCCGAATCCCACTGCCTCCCAGAGTAAATCGGAGTAGGAGAAGATCACGTTAATGCCGACGAACTGCTGAAAGACGGCCAGCCCCAACCCCACCCAGACGATGCTGTACAGCCCACCGGTCGGCTTATGTAGATCGCGCCACGATTGCGGTTTCTCCTGCTCCAAGGTGTCGACGATCCGGGCTATCGTGGGCTCCACGTCGCGGTCACCGAGCAGCGTGGAGAGCACTCGGCGGGCCTGCGAAAGCTGTTGTTTTGCAACCAGGTAGCGCGGTGACTCGGCAATCGTGAGGAGCAGAGCGAAATACAGCAACGCCGGTGCCAGTTCACTGAGGTAGGTCCAGCGCCAGGCGGCCAGACCCAACCAGAGCGGCCTGCTGTAGCCGCCCACGAGATGAAACGGCAACCAGGTCAATGCCATTGCGCAGAAAAGCCCGATGACGATCGCAAGCTGCTGCAGGGAGCCAAGCCGGCCGCGGAAACGCGGAGGCGAGATTTCGGCGATGTAAGCCGGGGCCGCGACCGAAGACAGACCGATGCCGATGCCACCGACGATGTGGAAGGCGATGAACATCCATATGCTGCTTGCCAATCCGGTACCGAGCCCGCAGGCGAAAGACAAGACGGCCGCGAGCTTCATTATCGCCAGCCGCCCCATCCGGTCCGCGATTCGTCCGGCGAGTAACGCCCCGACGGCGGCGCCCATCACCACCGAGGCCGCCGCGAAGCCCAGGATCCCGTTGCCGATGTGAAAGCTGGCCTGCAACGCCTTGACCGCGCGGTTGGTCGTGGAGATGTCATAGCCGAACAGGAACCCGCCGATCGCGGCCACCGATGCGTAGCGAACGGCGGTCAAGAAGGCGGCACGCGCCGCACCCGGGTGGACCGGCAGGTCTTCGTGGGGAGCCGGTGGCGGCTGGCCGCCGGCGTCGTCAGCGGCCATGGCGATCAGACGTTGAAGTACTTGGCTTCGGGGTGGTGCAGGATGAACGCGTCAGTCGACTGCTCGGGGTGCAGCTGCAACTCCTCGGACAACTCGACGCCGATGCGGTCGGGCTCCAGCAACGCCATCGTCTTGACTCGGTCTTCGAGGTCGGGGCAGGCGCCGTAGCCGAAGGAGTAGCGCGCTCCGCGGTAGCCGAGTTTGAAGTAGTCCTCGACGGCTTGCGGATCCCCGGCCGACATCGCCCGGTCGCCGGAGAACCGCAACTCTTCGCGGATCCGGCGGTGCCAGTATTCGGCCAGCGCCATCCAGCGGCCTCGGCTGACTTGGCACCGGTGTTGGAGTCCTCGATCGCCAAGCGCGATGCCGTCTCGGCGGCCAGTGCGAACTCAACCAACGTAGGGCTCAGTCCTCCGGGTTGTAGCCGAGGTTGGGGGCGAGCCAGCGCTCGGCTTCCTGCAGGGTCCAGCCCTTGCGCTTCGCGTAGTCGGCGACCTGATCCTGGGCCAACCGGCCGACCACGAAGTACTGCGACTGCGGGTGCGAGAAATACCAGCCGCTGACGGCAGCACCGGGCCACATCGCCATCGACTCGGTCAGCTCGATGCCGGTCCGCTCCCGGACGTCCATCAACTCCCAGAGCGTCGCCTTCTCGGTGTGCTCCGGGCAGGCCGGGTAGCCGGGCGCAGGGCGGATTCCGATGTACTTCTCCCCGATGAGCGCCTCGTTGTCCAGGTGCTCGTCCGGCTGGAATCCCCAGAACTCCTTGCGAACCCGTTGGTGCATCCGCTCGGCGAAAGCCTCTGCCAGCCGGTCGGCGATCGACTCCAGCAGGATCGCGTTGTAGTCGTCGTTGGCTGCCTTGAACTCCGCGATCTTGTCCTGGCTGCCGAGCCCCGTGGTGACGGCGAAGGCGCCGACGTAGTCAGCCAGACCGGTGTCCTTGGGCGCGATGTAGTCGCCCAGCGACCGGTTCGGGATGCCGTCCCGGTGCTCGCCCTGCTGACGCAGGTTGTGCAACGTGGTCATCACCTCGGTACGGGTCTCGTCGGTGTAGACCTCGATGTCGTCGCCGACCGCGTTCGCCGGGAAGAACCCGATCACGCCGTTGGCAGTCAGCCACTTCTCCTTGATCAGGGTGTCGAGCATCTCCTGGGCGTCGTCGTACAGCTTGCGGGCAGTCTCGCCCGACACCGGGTTGTTGAGGATGTCGGGGAACCTGCCCTTCATCTCCCAGGCGTTGAAGAACGGTTGCCAGTCGATGTACTCGCGCAGCTCGGCGAGGTCGTGGTCCTCGAACTCCCGCACGCCGATGCCCTGGGCGGGCACCGGCGGCGTGTAGCCGTCCCATTCGATCGGCGTCCGGTTTGCGCGGGCCTTCTCCAGCGTCAGCATCGGACGCTCGCTCTTCTGGGCGTGCCGTTCGCGCAGGGCTGCGTAGTCGGTCTCGGTGGCCTCCAGCAGAGCTGGACGCTGCTTGTCGTCGAGAAGCGCAGCAGCGACCGGCACCGAGCGGGACGCGTCCTTGACCCAGACGACCGGACCGGTACGACGCGGCGACACCTTCACGGCGGTGTGGGCGCGCGAGGTGGTCGCGCCACCGATCAGCAGCGGGATCTCCAGACCCTGACGCTCCATCTCGACGGCGAAGTTGACCATCTCGTCCAGGGACGGGGTGATCAGGCCGGACAGCCCGATGATGTCGGCGTTGTGCTCCTTGGCCGCGTCCAGGATCTTCTGAGCGGGCACCATCACACCGAGGTCGATCACGGTGTAGTTGTTGCACTGCAGGACGACCCCGACGATGTTCTTGCCGATGTCGTGGACGTCGCCCTTGACCGTGGCCATCACGATCGTGCCGTTGGTGGTAGCCGCGTCGCCGGGCTGTTTCTCCGCCTCGATGAACGGCAGCAGGTACGCGACAGCCTTCTTCATCACCCGGGCCGACTTCACGACCTGGGGCAGGAACATCTTGCCTGCGCCGAAGAGGTCACCGACGACGTTCATGCCGTCCATCAGCGGGCCCTCGATCACCTCGATCGGGCGACCGCCTGCGGCGGAGATCTCGGCCCGCAATTCCTCGGTGTCGGTCTCGACGTCCGCGTCGATGCCCTTGACCAGGGCGTGCGTGATCCGCTCGCGGACCGGGAGGCTGCGCCACTCGGCTGCCACCGGGTC
>DASZKQ010000379.1:0-5126 GCA_035552835.1 Mycobacterium sp.
GTCAGGCTTCCAGCCTGGCCCGCACAGCGGCCAGTCGTTCCTCCAGCTCGGCCTCGTCGATGAGCCCGCGCCGTACCAACGAGTGCGCCAGCGCAACCAACCGGTTTTCCGGGTAGGGCAGGCCGGAGTAGACCGTAGCCGCCAGCGCGTCCTCTTCGTCACGCCGGTCGACGCTGAGTAACGGTGCGCCGCAGCTGCTTTGGTCAAGTGCGTCACAAATCCCATCGAGGCTCGATTTCCACGGCGGCACCGGGTTGTCAACGCCATACTTTGCCGCCATTCGGCCCCAGACCTGGTTTCGTTCAACAATTTTCGCCAACGGCGCGATCGAGGGACCCTCGGCGGGGTCCAGTCTCCCTGAGTTGCGCACCGGTTACCCCGTCGCTTACTGGTTCGCGGGATGAATAGCCGGGCGGGTCTTGGTCACCGCGTTGATCGTCACACCAACCTTCGGTAACGCGACGCCAATCAGGCAGTCGCGCGTAATGATTTCGACCAGCTGATCCTCGGTCCAGCCCTCGGTTCCCTCCGGACGCACCGGCATCACCATGAAACGGTGCTTCTGGTTCGAGTCCTCCACCCGGATTTCGACATCCTCCGGCAGGTATAGACCGAACTCCGCGAGCACTTGTCGCGGCCAGCGCACTATGCGACGACGGAAGTTGGGCGTGCGGTACCACTCCGGTGAGTTGCCCAGGATCGGACGCGGATAGCAGGAGCACAGAGTGCACACAATGACGTGGTGCAAGGTTGGCGTGTCTTCGAGCACATGGAACGCGGTGAAATCACTCGGTGTTCCGAAACCGGTGGGTTGCAACCAGTCGACGCCGACTTCCTTGCTGGCGGCAAGCGGATCCGCCAGGACCAGTTTCTTGAACTCAGGACTAATCCAGGCCCGCGCCACCAGATGCGCGGCAGGGGTTGGACCGATCTGTTCGGCGAACTCGGTGAAGTGGCGGTGCTCCTCAGCGGTGAAAATGCCCTTTTCGATGCATAATTCGCGAAGCGCGATCTCCAGGACTTCGAAGTCGGTGATCTCGTCCACCATGGGCGCGGCGGTGCGTTGGTGGTCGTGCTCGTGACCGGTCATGCTGAAGTCCTTTCAGGATGAAGTCAATTGGACGACGGCTTGGCTCGGCGCAGTCAGCCCGCCGCCGCGAGCCACCGCTCCGGGATCTCGGTCTGCAGGGTGTCATTGCCGGGGCCGGTATATCCGCGCCACAACTCAGAAAGGATGAACCGCACGATGTAGAACCACTCGGGTTTCTGGTCGGGGCCATCCCAGGTTTCGTCCTCGGCGGCGGGGCTTTCGTAGGAGACGACCGCGATCTCCCCCGTCGCGCCACGTACGTACTCTTGGGTGCGGGTGTAGAGCAGCACGGGAAGCTCTCGCACCACAACCCTGTCGCCGACTTTGTACTTCGGCTCGCCGGCTTGTCCGGCAAACACTTGCGGGTCGCCCTTGCCGACCGCGTGCGTGTGGTGCCGGTTGCGTTTAACCGTGGCAGGGTCACCTTCGAACTTGGGCTGGGCCTCCAAGGGCTTTCCCCGCAGGCCGCCTGCATACCGTGCCTTGACCTCGGCCATGCGTTCGGCCAATTCACTGAGGCCGATGTGGTGTTTTTCGGCGAGGACGCGCGCGACGGCCAGCAGCCACCGCCCGTAGTAGGGCAGGCCGAGGTAGATGGTGCGGCCCAGGTCGACGTTGCCCATCCGGCGTCGTTCCTCAGACAACCAGATCCCACGCCAGCCGAGAACCTCACACATGACGTAGGTGTTTTCTTCCCACATCTCGTATTGCTTGTTCTCGAATTCCATGGGGGCATCCGGCTCACCACCGACATCGTGCGGGGTCTTGGTGTAGGCGGTGAATCGCTCGTGATCAATGAGATCGGGCGTGGGCGCGTCCGGGAGTTCCGGGTAGGAAGATTTGAGGCGCGCTACCAAGTCCAGATGCTCCGCTCGGTCTGGCGGGGTCGTCATCTTCAGTTCCATTCGTCATCACGATCTGGGCTGTGGCCGCGCTCGCGGATTGCCCTATCGGGGCAGCGAACACCCTCAATACACTTCACTCCTACCGCGAACATCGCGCAACCGTTAAACGAATTCCGATATGGCTGTGTCCGGTAATGTCACCGGGATGGAACGGCGTGTCATGGAAGCGGTCATCTATGAACGCGATCCGCCGATTGCCCGGATCATCCTCAATCGCGGAGACAAGGCCAACACCAAAGACGCAACGCTGGTCACCGAAGTCGACAACTGCCTGCACGAAGCCGACCGAGATCGCGAGATCAAAGTGGTGATCCTCAAGGCCAACGGCAACGGCTTCTGCGGCGGCCACGTGGCCCGCTGGGGTCCCGATGAGGACCCGTACCCGGACTTCGGGAAGACGTTCGAGGATCTCTACAAGGGCACCGCCGACCTGTTTTTGTGGCCGACGTTGTATCTGTGGGAATTCCCGAAGCCGACGATCTCGCAGATTCACGGTTATTGCATGGGTGGTGGCATTTATCTGGGCCTGCTGACCGACTTCTGTGTGGCATCCGAGGATGCGTATTTCCAGATGCCGCTTGCGCAGAGCCTCGGCGAGCCCGGCGGGCACACCATGATCGAGCCGTGGCTGCTGATGAATTGGCATCGCACCATGGACTGGCTGCTGTTGGCGCCGACGCTGTCGGCACAGGAAGCGCTTGATTGGGGTCTGCTCAACAAGGTGGTACCGCGCGAGGACCTCGAGGACGTCGTCGAGGAGATGGCACGCAAGATCGCCCAGATCCCGTTGACCACGTTGATGGCGGTGAAGAACAACGTGAAACGGGCCTGGGAACTGATGGGAATGCGGGTGCACCTCCAGGTCAGCCACATCTTGACCAACATGGTCGGCGCGGCATCAGACGTGCAGGCCCGCCGAGCCGAACTCATGCAATCAGGTTTGAAGCCAAGGGATTTCGTCGACCGCGGAGAATCAGAGCCCGCAGACGATTAGCGACTCTTCTCGCCGGCTAGCCGGCGGCCGGCGGCGTGGCGGGCGGCGACGTAACCGAACACCATCGTGTTCGCGATGCTGGCGCCGGCGCCCGGATAGGTGCGGCCCATCAGTGTCGCGGTGGTGTTGCCGGTGGCGTACAGGCCGTCGATCACCTGGTCCTGCTCATCGAGAACCTGTGCGTACTCGTTGGTGATCACGCCGCCGCATGTCCCGACATCGGCCGGAAGCACCCTCGTCGCGTAGAACGGCGCCCGCTGAAGCGGGCCGACGGCGGCATTCGGCCGATACCCCGGATCACCAAGGCAGTCGTTGTAGGCCGACTGTCCCCGGCCGAAATCGGGATCCAGACCCTTGACGGCAAACTGATTGAAGCGCTGGATCGTGCGCGTCAGTTCGTCTGCGGGAAGGTCGATCTGGCGTGCCAGGTCTTCGATGCTGTCGGCACGTTTGACGGCACCCGACTCGATCAGCTCGGACGGCAACTGCTGGTTGCGCTTCAGCGGGTTGGCGCTGGTGACGTATCTGCGCACATATCCGTCGTCGAAGATCATCCAGCAGGGCACCGCCTTGTTGGCGTACATCGCCTTGCCGACCTCCACGTAGGAGTTCGACTCGTTGCAGAATCGACGCCCGGTGGAATCGACGTAGATGGCGCCGGGCCGTTGACGTCCCGAGCCCAGCGACGCGGCGACGGTCCCACCGTTGGCGATGAAAACCGACGGCAGCCACCATGCTTCGTCGAGCAGGTCGGTCTTGGCGCCCAGTCGCATCGCGGTCTGCAGCACTTCACCGGTGTCGCCGGCGTTGGCGATCGACCACTTGGCGTCATTAGGCTGATCGCCGCTGTACTGCCGCCGCATCTCGGCGTTGTGTCCAAACCCGCCGGCGGCCAACAGGACTCCCCTGCGTGCCTCGACGTTCAACGGTGTGCCGTCGTGAACGATGCGAGCACCCACCACGCGGCCGTCTTCGACGATGAGATCGGCAAGAGCGGCGTTGATCCACAGGGGTGGCCGGCCGCCGCTGAGGTCGATCAGCGCCTTGAGCATCTGACCGATCAGCGAGGCGCCGTTGGTCAGGATCTGCCGCCGGCGGGCCCGCCCCGCGGCGGTGCGCAGGAAGACCTTGGTCGCGACGGCGAAAGCCTTCGGCGCACGGTTGAAATATTGAACCGAACGGAGCTCGTTGGTCAGCACCGTGTAGCCGTAGTTCTTCGCCAGCGCCGGCTGCACCTTGTCGCGCCAGTCTCCCAGTTCGGCGGCGTCGAACGGAATGCCCTCCACTGCGCGACCGGCGGCGTTGCCGCCCTTGTGATTCGGGTAGTAGTCGCTCCAGCCCGCGCAGCGGATCAGCTTGACGCCCCGGCGGATCAGGAAGTTGATCATCTCGTAGCCTGCGGTCAGGAACATTTCGCGGCGCTGCGTTGAGGACGGTGCGCCGATGTCGCCCACCACGTCGGCGAGATAGGCCAGCCCGTCTTGGTGCGAGTCGGCGATGCCGTCAGCCCGCATCAGTGGATTGTTGGGCAGCCATACGATGCCGCCGGACAATCCCGTCGAACCGCCCACCAACGCTTGCTTTTCCACGATGAGCGGCTCGAGTCCGCTGTCCAGTGCGGCCAGGGCGGCGACCATGCCGCCGCCGCCGCTGCCGGCGATCACCAGGTCGACGGAGCGGTCCCATTGCGTATTCATTTCGCCTCCGAGGTGAAACCGAGATCGGCGATCGGCACATCAATCGTGGTGTTCGTCTGCTGAATTGCGGGGATCAACGCGTCGTAGGGCAGACCGGCGAGGAAGCCGTCGATGACCCGTTCGAAGTTGGAGATCAGTCCCTCGATCTGGTTCGACAGCCGCATGTAGTCAAATCCTTTGGAATGCAATCCCTTTTGCTGCCGTGGCAAGTTGGAGAAGTCTTGCGCGGGGATCGATGGCCAGCGTGGGTCGTCCGGCGACATCGGCTCCGGGGGTGTCGGCTTGCCGGTGGAGAGGTCATCGGGCATCCGGGTCAGCGACCAGATCTCGAACAGGGTCTCTTCCGGGCCGAGCGGACGGATTCGGTACGAGGAAGCACTGCTGTAGGTGGGCAGGATGAAGTGGTGCGGGAACGCGAAGTTGATTGCGTCGGTAATCCC
>DASZKQ010000380.1:0-4737 GCA_035552835.1 Mycobacterium sp.
TGCGCTGACCCACCTCTCCGCGCTGATCAACCAGAGCGGCCGCCGCGGTCGGGTGCAATCGGTGTTGCTGCCCAGGCTGCTGGACTGGCTGTCCGATACCCCCGATCCGGACAGCGGGCTGTTGGCTTACCGCCGGATCAGCGAGGCGATGGTCACGCAGCGTTGGTATCTGTCCACGCTGCGGGACAAGCTGGCGGTCGCCAAACGGCTGATGCATGTGCTCGGCACCTCGGCGTACGTGCCGGACCTGCTGATGCGCGCACCGGAGGTCATCCAGCAATACAGTGACGGGCCGTCGGGGCCGAAACTGCTTGATCTCGCCCCCGAGACGGTGGCCGGTGCATTGGTGGCCTCGGCCGGCCGACAAACCGACCCAGTGAAGGCCATCGCCGTCGCGCGCTCGCTGCGCCGCCGTGAGCTGGCCCGCGTCGCCTCAGCCGATCTGCTCGGCATGCTCAAGGTCACCGAAGTCTGCACGGCGCTCACCTCCGTCTGGGTTGCGGTGCTGCAGGCCGCCCTGAACGCGGTGATCCGCGCCAACCTTCCCGATGGCGATGACGTCCCGGCTGCCATCGCGGTCATCGGAATGGGCCGGCTGGGCGGCCGTGAGCTGGGCTACGGGTCCGACGCCGACGTGCTGTTCGTCTGCGAACCGGTCGCGGGCGCCGAGGATTCGGAGGCCGTGCGCTGGGCGGTGTCGGTGGCCGAGCAGGTTCGGGCGCTGTTGGGCACCGCCAGCGCCGATCCACCGTTGGAGATCGACGCCAACCTGCGGCCCGAGGGCCGCAGCGGTCCACTGGTCCGCACGCTCGCGTCATATGAGGCGTACTACGAGCAGTGGGCGCAGCCCTGGGAAATTCAGGCATTGCTACGGGCCGACGCGGTCGCCGGTGACGCGGATCTGGGGCAGCGATTCCTGTTGATGGCCGACAAGACCCGTTATCCCGCCGGTGGGGTGTCCGCGGAGGCGGTGCTGGAAATCCGGCGGATGAAGGCCCGGGTGGATTCCGAGCGGCTACCGCGCGGCGCCGATCCCAAGACCCACACCAAGCTGGGCCGTGGCGGCCTGGCTGATATCGAGTGGACCGTGCAGCTGCTCCAGCTGCGGTATGCCCACGCGATCGAGGCGTTGCATAACACCTCCACGCTGGAGAGCTTGGATGCCATCGCCGCGGCCGAACTCATTTCCGCCGAGGACGCCGAGCTGCTGCGGCAGACCTGGCTAACGGTGACTCGGGCCCGCAACGCGCTGGTACTGGTTCGGGGCAAGCCGAGCGATCAGCTGCCTGGACCCGGACGTCAGCTCAACACCGTCGCGGTCGCCGCCGGCTGGGAAAAGAGCGGGGACGGCGGCGCATTCCTGGACCACTACCTACGGCTGACTCGACGCGCAAAAGCTGTCGTGCACAAGGTGTTCGGTGAGTGAGGCAGCCCCGGCTGCAATGCGCCGTGCGCATCGGTGTTAGTAAAGACAGCATAGGCCGGCTAATCCAGAACGCCCGCCATTAGCGCCAGGAGGCGGGGTAGGAGTGCAGATACCTTACGAGGTGATGAGCGCCGACGAGCATGATCGGCTCGCAGGGCTGTATGGGCCGCTGACGGACGCAGTGCGCGAGCTCATCGACGCCGCCATCCGCACCGAGGCCGACCAAGATTCCATCCACGCCGCGCGGACCGCGATCGGCGCGGCGACGGACGCCCTGCGCAGCAGGCAGCGTGATGAAACGCAGGTGGTGCGCTACGCGGTCGGCGGGCGGCCCGTGGTCTGGAGCAACGCGGTGATCGGCCTGCGCAACCCGATCGCGCCGCCGCTGACCATCCACCATGAGGACGATGGCACCCGCTGCTGGAGTGAGTTCACCCTCAACGGGGCCTACGAGGGGCCGCCCGGACTGGTGCACGGTGGCGTATGCGCCTTGGTCCTCGATCATGTCCTCGGCGAAGCCGCCAGTGAGGGCCTGACCAAACCGCTGTTCACCGGAACCCTCACCGTGCGATTCGTGCGCGGCACCCCGTTGGGCAGGCTTCGCGCCGACGCCGCCGTCGAGCGCACCGAAGGAGTCAAATCTTTTGTCTCCGGCCATCTTTCCGACGCCGACGGAATCACCGTCGAAGCGGAGGGGATCTTCATTCGGCCGGCATGGGCGCGGGACGCCGGATGAAGTTCTACATCAGCAGCGCATACTTGAATACCCGCGAGATCGTGGAGGTCGCCAAGGCCGCCGACGACCTCGGCTATGACGGCATCGGCATTCCCGACCACATCGTCAACCTGGAGACCCTGAGCACCCGCTATCCCTATACCAAGGACGGCCAGCGGCGCTGGCAGCCCTTTACCGAGTGGCCTGATCCGTGGGTCCTGGTCGGCGCGCTCGCCCAGGTCACGACACGGCTGAAGTTCGTCACCACCGTCTACATCCCGGCCATGCGCAACCCTTATGCGGCGGCGAAAGCCATCGGCACCGCGGCATATCTGTCCGACGGGCGGGTGGAGCTCGGTATCGGCGTCGGCTGGTGTGCGGACGAGTTCGTCTTGATGCAGCAGCCCTTCGCCGACCGCGGCAAACGCACCGACGAGATGCTCGAGCTGATGCGGACGCTGTGGTCGCCGGACTGGACGGCTTTCGACGGCGAGTTCTACCAATCGCCGCGGTTGGAGATGGAACCCACGCCGCCGCGGATACCGGTCTACGTCGGTGGTCTCAGCGAGACCGCGCTGCGCCGCGCGGCCCGCCACGACGGTTGGATCGGCGACTTGATCAAGACTGACAGGGCGATCGCGGCCGCAGCCCGATTGCGTGAGTTGCGGGCCGAAAGCGGTTTGGCTATGGACGATTTCACTATCCTTACACCGTTGACCGATGCGATCACCATCGCCGACTACCAGCGTGCGGAGGATGCCGGTATCACCGGCATCCTGACCATGCCGTGGATGTTCTACACCGGCTCAGATGCCACCCTGGCCGAGAAAGTCGACGGCATGAAAAAGTTCCGCAAGGACCTCGCGCTCGACGGGTGACGCGGCTTGCGGCAAGGAAATCGTTCCGTCGCCCGCTCGATTGGCCTAACGTGTCTAGGGTGGAGGAACCCGGAAACCCCGAATTAGTGCCGGTAGAGGCATTGCGCTCAGGTGACCCGATAACCGACGTCCACGGTGGCGGCCAGCATTACACAGTCCTCGAGTCGAAAGCTTTCGACGAGAGCTGCGTGGTCCTCGAGCTCGAGTCGAAGGCCAACGACCAGCTTCGAGTGATCGAGATGTCCTTCCCCGCCGGCTACTACATGGGCAGGTCGCCTCGGCGCATTCTGTGACGCCACGGCGTCCGGCTAATTCGGGGAACAACGTCGGGTCGGCGGGACCACCCGCACACCTGCCGACACTTGCCGCTTACCGTTGCCTGCACTATGAACGCTATGTCCGAACTCAAGCCGTTTCGCATCAATGTCTCGTCCGACGTTCTCGATGATCTGCACGCCCGCTTGGCGCACACCCGTTGGCCGGAAGCCGAGTGTGTCGACGACTGGAGCCAGGGCATACCTTTGGCGTACACCCGTGAGCTGGCGGCTTACTGGGCTGACGGTTACGACTGGCGGTCTCGCGAAGCCGCGTTGAACCGCTTCGACCAGTTCACCGCCGAAATCGACGGGCTGGATATCCATTTCATTCACCAGCGGTCGCCCCACGCAGACGCTTTGCCGCTGGTGATCACCCACGGCTGGCCCGGATCAATCGTGGAGTTTCACAAGGTGATCGACCCGCTGGTCAATCCGGCGTCGGGACGCGCCGAGGACGCATTCCACGTGGTGTGCCCGTCGTTGCCCGGATACGGGTTCTCCGGCAAGCCGTCGGAGACCGGATGGGGTGTCGGCAAGATCGCGCAGGCGTGGGAAACGCTGATGCTGCGCCTCGGCTACGACCGCTACGGCGCGCAGGGCGGCGACTGGGGAGCGGCCGTCACGACGCAGATCGGCCGCAACCGTGGCCATTGCGTCGGGATCCATCTGAACATGCCGATCGCCCGGCCTGCGGCCGGCTCCGGCGGCGACCTCGCTGAAGACGAGCAACAAGCGCTGGCGGCTTACGCACAACACCGTCAATGGGGAACCGGCTATTCCAAGCAGCAATCCACTCGGCCTCAGACGCTCGGTTATGGACTCGTCGACTCGCCGGTGGGACAACTGGCTTGGATCGTCGAGAAGTTCTGGGCGTGGACGGACTGCGACGGGCATCCCGAAAACGCAGTGAGCCGCGATGAACTCCTCGACAACGTGATGCTGTATTGGGCCACCGGTAGCGGCGCATCCTCGGCGCGGCTGTACTGGGAGAGCTTCAACAGCTTCATCACCGATGGCCGCGTCGAACTTGCTACCGGCGTCGCCGCTTTTCCCAAGGAAATCCTGCGTACTCCCCGAAGCTGGTGTGAGGCCGCCTACAACATCACACACTGGTCGACGATGCCGCGCGGTGGGCACTTCGCGGCATTCGAGCAGCCGGAGCTGTTTGTCGATGACGTGCGCGCGTTCTTCGCGACGGTGCGCTAAGACAAAGCCTCGGACGTTCGGCCTGGATCGAACTCGAGAACCTGCGTCAGACGAATGTTGTTGCCCGACGGGTCGCGAAATGACGTGTCAATCCCATATGGCTGTACGGTCGGCGGGTCGTTGAACTCGACGCCACGACGTGAAAGGTCCTCGTACGTCGCTCGGCAATCGTCTGTCTCAAGGAATAGGGTTCCG
>DASZKQ010000381.1:0-16709 GCA_035552835.1 Mycobacterium sp.
ACCGCGGGCTGGTCGATCTCATAGACCGTGGTCCCGGCCGGCCAGGGCAACCGGTAGGCGCGGGCATCCAACCCCGATGCCAGGATCACCGCCTGGCGGATTCCGCCGTTGGTCGCCTGGACAAAGAAGTCGTCGAAGAAGCGGGTGCGCACAGCCATCATGTCCCGCATCCGCTGCATACCCCACGCGCCGTTATCGTCGACCTCGGCCGGATTCAATTCGCCAGTGGCCAAGCGGGTGAAGAATTCGACGCCCACCGCACGAACCAGCGGCTCGGCGAAGGGATCGTTGATCAGTGGGTGGGCCGCCCGGCTCGCCAGCGCGCGCCCAACGGCGACGCCGGTGGCGGTGGCGCCCACGCTGGTGGCGAGGTCCCAGGTGTCATTGTCAGTACGTCCGGTCCGTGCCATGTCAGCCCCTCCTGTATGTCATGCTGCCCGGATATTTAGCTTGTTTAATCGACTGTACCCGCGTTCGCGGACACGTAATCTGGGCGAGATGCGGCACTACTACTCGGCTGAAGCGATCCGCGAGGCCGAAGCGCCGCTGTTGGCCAGCCTGCCCGAGGGCGCGCTGATGGGGCGGGCGGCCTACGGGCTGGCCACCGCAATCATCGGTGAGCTGATCACCCGCACCGGCGGGGTTGCCGGACGCCGGGTATGCGCGGTCGTCGGCTCGGGCGACAACGGTGGTGACGCACTGTGGGCGGCAACCTTTCTGCGCCGCCGCGGCGCGGCCGCCGACGCGATACTACTCAAACCGGAACGCACCCACCGCAAGGGATTGGCGGCGTTCCGCAAGGCTGGCGGCCGGATCGTCGAAAAGATCTGTGCAGCAACGGATTTGGTCATCGACGGCGTCGTGGGCATCTCAGGCTCAGGTTCGCTGCGACCAGACGCGGCCGAAGTGTTCGAAGCCGTCGACGCCAAGGCGATTCCGGTTGTCGCCGTTGATATCCCCAGCGGCGTCGACGTGGCGACCGGCGCGATCACCGGCCCGGCGGTACATGCCGCGCTGACCGTCACCTTCGGCGGCTTGAAACCGGTACACGCGATGGGTGACTGCGGCCGTGTCCGCCTCATCGACATCGGTTTGGACCTGCCCAAGACCGACGTGCTGGGCTTCGATGCTGCCGACGTGGCCGTGCGCTGGCCGGTGCCCGGACCGCACGACGACAAGTACACCCAGGGTGTGACGGGGGTGATGGCCGGCTCGTCGACGTATCCGGGTGCCGCGGTGTTGTGCACCGGCGCCGCCGTGGCGGCCACCTCCGGGATGGTCCGCTACGCCGGCAACGCGCACAGCGAGGTGCTCGCGCATTGGCCCGAGGTGATCGCGTCGCCCACCCCGGTGGCGGCCGGGCGGGTGCAGGCCTGGGTCGTCGGGCCGGGCTTGGGCACCGACGAGACCGGAGCTGCCGCACTGTGGTTCGCGCTGGAGACCGATCTACCGGTGCTCGTCGACGCTGACGGGCTGACGATTTTGGCGGCTCACCCCGATCTCGCGGCCAACCGCCTTGCGCCGACCGTGCTGACGCCGCACGCCGGTGAGTTCGCCCGTCTGGCCGGCGCCGCGCCCGGCGACGACCGCGTCGGTGCCGCCCGTAAGCTCGCCGACGCGCTCGGCGTCACCGTGTTGCTCAAAGGCAATGTCACCGTCATCGCCGAACCGGGTGGGCCGGTCTATCTGAACCCGGCCGGGCAGTCCTGGGCGGCCACCGCCGGTTCCGGTGACGTGCTGTCCGGCATGATCGGCGCGTTGCTGGCCGCGGGGCTGCCGGCGGGCGAAGCCGCCGCCGCAGGTGCCTTCGTGCACGCGCGCGCGGCGGCGCTCTCGGCCGCAGACCCCGGGCCGGGCGACGCGCCGACGTCGGCGTCACGGATCGTCCCGCACATCCGAGCCGCCCTGGCCACCCTCTAACCGCAAGCCACCGACCGAAAGGATCCGTCGTGACTGTCAGTCGCCCGTCCGTCCCCGCACACTCGATCGCGCCCGCCTACACCGGCCGGATATTCACCACCCCGGTGCCGGCATTGCGGTTGCCCGAGGAGTCGATGGATCCCGACGCCGCCTACCGCTTCATCCACGACGAGCTGATGCTCGACGGCAGCTCGCGGCTGAACCTGGCCACCTTCGTCACCACCTGGATGGACCCCCAGGCGGACAGGCTGATGGCCGAGACGTTCGACAAGAACATGATCGACAAGGACGAATATCCGTTGACCGCCGCGATCGAGCAGCGATGCGTATGCATGGTGGCCGACCTGTTCCACGCCGAGCACCTGCGCGACGACGATCCGTCCAGCGCCTGCGGGGTGTCCACCATCGGTTCCAGCGAGGCGGTCATGCTCGGCGGGCTGGCGCTCAAGTGGCGCTGGCGCGCGAAGGTCGGGAAAGACTGGAAGGGCCGTACCCCCAATCTGGTGCTGGGCTCCAACGTCCAGGTGGTCTGGGAGAAGTTCTGCCGCTACTTCGATGTCGAACCCCGCTATCTGCCGATGGCGGAGGGTCGCTACGTCATCAATCCCGAACAAGTCGTCGAGGCCGTCGACGAGAACACCATTGGTGTGGTGGGGATCTTGGGCACCACATACACCGGTGAACTCGAACCGATCGCGGAGATCTGCGCCGCGCTGGACAAACTGGCCGCAGACGGCGGCGTGGACGTTCCGGTGCACGTGGACGCCGCCAGCGGCGGCTTCGTGGTGCCGTTCCTGCACCCAGAACTGAAATGGGACTTCCGGCTGCCCCGGGTGGTGTCGATCAACGTCAGCGGACACAAGTACGGGCTGACCTACCCCGGCATCGGCTTCGTGGTGTGGCGCAGCAAGGAGTACCTGCCCGAGGACCTGGTCTTCCACGTCAACTACCTAGGTGGTGACATGCCGACCTTCACCCTGAACTTCTCCCGCCCGGGCAACCAGGTGATCGGCCAGTACTACAACTTCCTGCGGCTGGGCCGCGAGGGCTACACGCAGGTCATGCAGAGTTTGTCGGGGACCGCCCGATGGCTGGGCGAGCAGCTGCGCGAAGCCGACCACTGTGAGGTGATCTCGGACGGGTCGGCGATCCCCGTCGTCGCCTTCCGGCTGGCCCGCGGCCTGGGCTACACCGAGTTCGACGTTTCCCATGAGCTGCGGGGCTTCGGGTGGCAGGTGCCCGCCTACACCATGCCCGACAACGCCACCGACGTCTCGGTGCTGCGCATCGTGGTGCGCGAGGGGTTGTCGGCCGACCTGGCCCGGGCGCTGCACGACGACGCCCGCACCGCGCTGGCCAGCCTGGACAAGCTCAAACCCAGCGGCCACTACAAAGCCGAGCACTTCGCCCACTGACCTGCCGGCGCCAATCCCAACTCCGCATCCGCCACGCTCGTTGTGCCCGCCTACGCGCGACAACGCGCTTTCCGGGGGCCGGTAACCCTGGCGGGCTTTGCAGTCGCTCGAAGCGTTCAGGGGGCTGCGGCCCCGGTGTGGGGAGAGGGAAATTCGTCCCAGTGCCCAGGACGCTCACCAGGGCATTCGTCCTATTTCCGAGTGAGGCGGGCACATCGTGTCAGCCAGCACAGGGACTGCTGGGACTGATGCGACGAAATTGACTAGTGGTGCGGCTCTAGGATCGGCCGGCGCCGACCTTCTGGGACAATGGCGGCCGTGGCCGTTACGCCGATATCCCTGACGCCGGGCGTCCTCGCAGAGGCCGTGGTGGACTTGGATGCTATTGCGCACAACGTGCGGGTGCTTCGCGAGCACGCGGGCGGTGCGCAGGTAATGGCCGTGGTCAAGGCCGACGGCTATGGTCACGGCGCCACCCAGGTTGCCCGGTCCGCGTTGGCCGCCGGTGCCGCCGAACTGGGTGTCGCGACCGTCGACGAGGCGCTGGCGCTGCGCGCCGACGGCATCACCGCGCCGGTGCTGGCCTGGCTGCATCCGCCCAGCCTCGACTTCGGGCCTGCGCTGCTGGCCGACATCGAGATCGCGGTGTCCTCGGTGCGCCAGCTCGAGGAGCTATTGGACGCGGTCCGTCGCACCGGCCGCGCGGCCACCGTCACCGTCAAGGTGGATACCGGGCTGAACCGCAACGGCGTCGCCCCGGGGCAGTACCCGGCGATGCTGACCGCATTGCGTCAAGCCGTCGCCGAGGACGCCGTCCGGCTGCGGGGGCTGATGTCACACATGGTTTACGCAGACGAACCCGACAACCCGATCAATAACGTTCAGGC
This sequence comes from Mycobacterium sp., assembly GCA_035552835.1. Classification (GTDB taxonomy): domain Bacteria; phylum Actinomycetota; class Actinomycetes; order Mycobacteriales; family Mycobacteriaceae; genus Mycobacterium. The sequence goes on from DASZKQ010000381.1 coordinate 4,223, forward strand.
TCAAAGGTTTACCGAGATGGTGACGCAGGCGCGCAGCCAGGGCGTGCACTTCGAGGTGGCTCATTTGTCGAACTCGTCGGCCACGATGTCACGTCCCGACCTGGCCTTCGACATGGTCCGGCCAGGCATCGCGGTGTACGGCCTGAGCCCCGTGCCGAGCCTTGGTGCCATGGGGCTGATACCAGCGATGACGGTGAAATGCGCTGTCGCATTGGTGAAGTCGATTCAAGCTGGTGAGGGTGTGTCGTACGGGCACACCTGGATCGCTGAGCGTGACACCACCGTCGCGCTGATGCCGATCGGCTATGCGGACGGTGTTTTCCGGTCGCTGGGCGGGCGGCTGGACGTGTTGATCGATGGCAGGCGGCGCCCCGGCGTTGGACGGATCTGCATGGACCAGTTCGTGGTTGACCTCGGTCCGGGGCACGTCGATGTCACCGAAGGCGACGAGGCGATCCTGTTCGGGCCAGGCACGCGGGGCGAGCCGACCGCGCAGGAGTGGGCAGATCTGCTGGACACCATCCATTACGAAGTGGTGACCAGTCCGCGCGGACGTATCACCAGAACCTACCGCGAGGCCGGAAATCGTTGAGCGGTGCGAACAATGACGGCTCCCATGCGGACAGGGCCGGCCTGGCGCGATGGCTGGCAGGTGCCGCGGGCCTGGGCGCGATAGGCACCATCGCAGGGGTTACGGCGGCCCACTCGATGACCCGGCGTGCGGGAATCGAAGACCCTTATGTCAACGAGGATTTCGAGACGCTCGATGGCGACCGTAGTTATGTGGTGACAACGCCCGATGGCGTGCCACTGGCGGTGCGCGAGGTCGGGCCCACTGACGCGCCGCTGACCGTGGTGTTCGCGCACGGATTCTGCCTTCGGATGGGCGCCTTCCACTTTCAGCGCATGCGACTGTTCGACGAATTGGGTCCGCAGGTCCGAATGATTTTCTACGACCAGCGCGGCCACGGCCGATCCGGCGAGGCGCCGCCGGAAACCTATACGATCACCCAGCTGGGCATGGACTTAGAGACGGTCCTGCAAGTGATCGCGCCGCGCGGCCCGATCGTGGTGGTCGGCCATTCGATGGGTGGGATGACCGTGTTGTCGCACGCTCGGCAATACGCCCACCACTACGGCAACCGCATCGTCGGAGCCGCGTTGATTTCGTCGGCGGCTGAAGGGGTGGCGAAGTCACCGCTGGGCGAAATTCTGAATAATCCAGCGCTAGAAGCCGTTCGGCGAGCCGCGCGGTCGGCGCCCAAGCTGGTTCAACGCGGCCGCAACGTGGGCCGCTCGGTGATCGGGCCGATCCTGCGGGCCGCGTCCTACGCCGATTTGAATGTCAGCCCGAGCATCGTGGCGTTCTCCGAGAAGATGATGCTCGACACCCCGATCCCGACCATGCTCGAGTTCTCGCACGCCTTGGAAGTCCACGATGAAATGGCCGCGCTGCCGACGCTGGCGAACATTCCGACATTGGTCGTCTGCGGCGACCACGACTTGGTCACTCCCGACGAATACTCGAAGAAAATAGCCGACGCGCTGCCGGACTCCGAGCTGGTAATCGTGGCCAGATCAGGTCATTTGGTGTTGCTGTCCAAGCCGGAACCGATCAACGACGGGTTGGTGCGGCTGGTCAAGCGGGCGACACCGGGCAGATTCGCAGCGCTGAGCCAGCGGTGGCGCGATCGGATCCGGCGTCGTGACTGAGGGTCGGTCCGGCATGGCGACGCTGCCAGGCGTCGAAGACACCGTTGCGCTCGGGTCGCGTCTGGGCAGCCAGCTGCGCGCCGGGGACGTCGTGGTGCTTTCCGGCCCGCTCGGCGCTGGAAAGACCGTGCTGGCCAAGGGGATTGCCGCAGCGATGGATGTCGACGGCCCCGTCACGTCGCCGACGTTCGTACTGGCGCGGGTGCATCCGGCACGACAGACTGGCACCCCGGCGATGATCCATGTCGACGTCTACCGATTGCTGGAGCACACCGGCGCCGATCTGCTCGACGAGCTCGAATCACTGGATTTGGACACCGAACTCGACGATGCGGTGGTCGTGGTGGAGTGGGGCGAGGGCCTTGCCGAACGGCTGTCCGATCGGCACCTGGACATCCGCCTCGAGCGCATCACCAACTCTGATGTGCGGAGCGCGACCTGGCAATGGAGCTCCTCGTGAGTCGCGTCGTGTTGGCTATCGACACCGCGACTCCCGCCGTGACGGCGGGGATCCTGGCCGATGGCGACCTACTGGTCGAACGGGTCAGCGTCGACGCCCGCGCGCACGCCGAACGGCTCACCCCGAATGTGTTGGGCGCCTTAGCTGATGCCGGGCTGCAGATGGCCGACCTGGACGCTGTGGTGGCGGGCTGTGGCCCGGGTCCGTTCACCGGCCTGCGGGTTGGTATGGCGACGGCTGCGGCCTACGGGCACGCACTTGGCATCCCGGTGTATGGCGTCTGCAGCCTCGATGCCATCGGCGGGCAGACCACCGGTGAGACGCTGGTCGTCACCGATGCCCGCAGGCACGAGGTCTACTGGGCTCGCTATCGCGACGGCGTCCGGATCGACGGCCCGGGCGTCAACGCCCCGGCCGATGTCGACCCTGGTGTTGCGCGGGCGGTCGCCGGCTCGCCCGAGCATGCGGCGCCGTTCGGGCTGGCGCTGTGCGAGCCGTCGTACCCGACACCGGCCGGGCTGATAGCCGCCGTGACCGAATGGTCCGACAACCCGGCGCCGCTGGTGCCGTTGTATCTGCGTCGGCCAGACGCCAAGACGCTGGCCGAGCGGGAAGCGGCTTCGCGGTGACCGTCACGATCGGCGCGTTGACCCTGGCCGATGCCGAACGCTGCGCTGAGTTGGAGGCCCAGCTGTTTCCCGGTGACGACCCATGGCCGACCGCCGCGTTCATCCGCGAACTCGCCGCCGCGCACAATCGCTACGTGGCCGCTCGCACCAGTGCTGATGGCGACGACCCGCTGGTCGGCTATGGCGGCATTTCGCGGTTGGGCCGCACGCCGCCGTTCGAATACGAAGTGCACACCATTGGCGTTGACCCGGCTTACCAAGGCCGCGGCATCGGCCGCCGGCTGCTAGACGAGCTACTGAACTTCGCTGCGGGCGCCGTCGTGCACCTGGAGGTCCGCACCGACAATGCGCCGGCGATTGCGTTGTACCGCAGCGTGGGATTCACCCACGCGGGCCTGCGCCGCCGGTATTACCGAGTCAGCGGCGCCGATGCCTACACGATGCGGCGGGAGGCCTTGTGACATCGGGGGCGAGGATCGTCCTTGCCATTGAAACCTCTTGCGACGAAACAGGAGTCGGCATCGCCCGGCTCGACGCCGACGGCACCGTGACGTTGTTGGCCGACGAGGTGGCGTCCAGCGTCGACGAGCACGTCCGGTTCGGCGGTGTAGTTCCGGAGATCGCATCGCGAGCGCATCTGGAGGCGCTCGGTCCGGCCATGCGCCGCGCGCTGGCAGGCGCGGGCGTGCAAAAACCAGACATCGTCGCGGCCACGATCGGCCCGGGGTTGGCAGGTGCGCTGCTGGTGGGAGTGGCTGCGGCCAAAGCTTATTCGGCTGCCTGGAGGGTGCCGTTCTACGCGGTGAACCACTTGGGTGGGCACTTGGCCGCCGACGTCTACCAGCACGGGCCGCTGCCCGAGAGCGTGGCGCTGCTGGTATCCGGCGGGCATACCCACCTGTTGCATGTGCGTTCGCTCGGCGAGCCAATCATCGAGCTGGGCAGCACCCTCGATGACGCCGCCGGCGAGGCCTACGACAAGGTGGCCCGTCTGCTGGGGTTGGGCTATCCGGGCGGCAAGGTGCTCGACGACCTGGCGCGCACGGGTGACCGGGACGCGATTGCGTTCCCGCGCGGAATGACCGGACCGGCCGACGACCCGCACGCGTTCAGCTTCTCCGGGCTCAAGACTGCGGTGGCGCGGTACGTGGAGAGCCATCCGGAGGCGGCGACCGCCGACATCGCCGCCGGGTTTCAGGAAGCCGTCGCCGATGTACTGGCCATGAAGGCGGTGCGCGCCGCCAACGGGCTCGGCGTATCGACCCTGCTTATCGCGGGCGGAGTAGCGGCGAACTCGCGGCTGCGTGAGCTCGCCGAAGAGCGTTGCGCCGCAGCGGGATTGACGTTGCGAATCCCTCGGCCCCGGCTGTGCACCGACAACGGCGCGATGATCGCTTCCTTCGCCGCGCATCTGGTAGCCGCGGGTGCACCGCCATCCCCGCTGGACGTGGCCAGCGACCCGGGCCTGCCCGTGGTCAAAGGGCAGCTGCGGTGATCGTCAGTTGCCGGTTTCTCGGGTGACGATCAGCAGGTCGTCGCTGGTTTCCCAGGCTTGACTGAAGGTGGCCATGGGGATCTGCTCGTTGCGGCCGTCTGGGTTACCACTGTCGTTGAGGTGAACGATGTTGGTGCCGGTGTCGACTCCGGTGACGACGACGGCGTGGTCGGGCTGGGTCCGCTGTCCCTGACCCGCGGGGTAACTCCAGATGGTTTCGGCGTTAAGCGCGGCGATGACCTTGTGGCCGCCGGCCAGGTCCTGCTCCAGTGTCCCCATGCTGTTGCCGGTGGTGAGATCGGATTGGATGCCGTGTTTCTGCAGCAGCAGGACCATGTCCTCGGGGGAGGTGCCGTCGAAAAAGTACACGTGGCCGCGGTGGGATTCGCTTCTGGTGAAAATCCCGCGTAGCTCCATGCCGATTTGGGAGGGTTCTCTGCCCTTGAGCTGGCCGATCACGTCGGCGACGGCCATCAGGCCGCAGTCTTGCTGGTGCTGGTAGCGCCAGTAGGGGGCGGCCGCTGCGGGGTCGCCATACATTTGGCCGTCGGCGTGGGCGGCCCCAGCCAATCCGATGGCAGCCGCGAGAAACATCGTGGCCGCACCAGCGGTGCGGGTCGCGCTTCGGAGGCCGGTGAACATGATCCCATTATTGGGCCGTAGGCCTTGGTGAATTCTTGAGTAGGATCGGCACGGCGTCTGCCTGCGGTTTTGGTTGGGCGGACGCGGTCGACGGGCTCGCCGACCCGGAAGCAACGAGGCGACCTTGAGTGCTAGCACTCGCATGTATAGAGTGCTAGGTGGCAATCGGACGAACCCCTGTGCCGGCACCCGCGACGACGACGCGAGGGCGCGGACGAACGCCGAACACCTGGTAATCGAAGGTTCGGGGCAGTTGTTCTCAAAGGTCCCGGGCCCTACCAATACCGGTCCGGGGCAACGGTCCCGGGCCCCCTACCAATCAAGTGGAGGCTCCAATCGTGGCGAAGGTGAAGATCAAGCCACTCGAGGACAAGATCCTCGTACAGGCCAACGAGGCCGAGACCACGACCGCATCCGGTCTGGTCATTCCCGACACCGCCAAGGAGAAGCCCCAGGAGGGCACCGTCGTCGCCGTCGGTCCCGGCCGGTGGGACGAGGATGGCGCAAAGCGGATCCCGGTCGACGTGACCGAGGGTGACACCGTCATCTACAGCAAGTACGGCGGCACCGAGATCAAGTACAACGGCGAGGAGTACCTGATCCTGTCGGCCCGCGACGTGCTGGCCGTCGTCTCCAAGTAACACCGAGCGTGTTCCGCCCCGGCAATCCCCACGTCGACACGTGGGAGATTTCCGGGGCGGGCCGCTTCTTAGACGGGACAAGAAAGACTTATGAGCAAGCAGATTGAGTTCAGTGAGACCGCGCGGCGGGCAATGGAAGCCGGCGTGGACAAACTCGCCGACACCGTGCGGGTGACGCTGGGCCCGCGAGGCCGGCATGTGGTGCTGGCCAAGGCTTTTGGCGGCCCGACGATCACCAATGACGGTGTTACCGTCGCCCGGGAGATCGACCTGGAAGACCCGTTCGAGAACCTGGGCGCCCAGCTGGTCAAGTCGGTGGCCACCAAGACCAACGACGTGGCCGGCGACGGCACCACCACCGCCACCGTGCTGGCGCAGGCAATCATCAAGGCCGGGCTGCGCAACGTCGCTGCCGGTGCCAACCCGATCGCGCTCGGCTCGGGTATCAGTAAGGCCGCCGACGCGGTGTCCGAGGCACTGCTGGCCTCGGCCACCCCGGTGTCCGGCAAGACCGGTATCGCGCAGGTGGCCACGGTGTCGTCGCGCGACGAGCAGATTGGCGAGCTGGTCGGTGAGGCAATGACCAAAGTCGGCCACGACGGTGTGGTCAGCGTCGAGGAATCGTCCACGCTGAGCACCGAGCTGGAGTTCACCGAGGGCGTCGGCTTCGACAAAGGCTTCCTGTCGGCGTACTTCGTCACCGACTTCGACGCGCAGCAGTCCGTGCTCGACGACCCCCTGATCCTGATGCACCGCGACAAGATCAGCTCGCTGCCCGACTTCCTGCCGTTGCTGGAGAAGGTGGCCGAGTCGGGTAAGCCGCTGCTGGTCATCGCCGAAGACGTCGAAGGCGAGCCGTTGTCGACGCTGGTAGTCAACGCGATCCGTAAGACGCTGAAAGCGGTCGCGGTCAAGGCGCCGTTCTTCGGTGACCGCCGCAAGGCGTTCCTGGAGGACTTGGCCATCGTGACCGGCGGCCAGGTGGTCAACCCCGATGTCGGGCTGACGCTGCGTGAGGTCGGGCTGGAGGTGCTCGGTTCGGCCCGTCGCGTGGTGGTGAGCAAGGACGACACCGTGATCGTCGAGGGCGGTGGCACCGCTGAGGCCATCGCCGACCGCGCCAAGCAACTGCGTTCCGAGATCGAGAGCACCGACTCCGACTGGGACCGCGAAAAGTTGGAGGAGCGGCTGGCCAAGCTGGCCGGCGGGGTCGCCGTCATCAAAGTCGGCGCCGCCACCGAGACCGCGCTCAAGGAGCGCAAGGAAAGCGTCGAGGACGCGGTCTCCGCGGCGAAGGCCGCCGTGGAGGAAGGCATCGTCGCCGGCGGTGGAACGTCGCTGATTCAGGCCCGTAAGGCGCTGACCGACCTGCGGGCGTCGCTAACCGGCGACGAGGCGCTTGGCGTCGACGTGTTCTCCGAGGCGCTCAGCGCGCCGCTGTACTGGATCGCAGCCAACGCCGGCCTGGACGGCGCGGTGGTGGTCAACAAGGTCAGTGAACTGCCCGCCGGGCACGGGTTGAACGCGGTGACATTGAACTACGGCGACTTGGCCGCCGACGGGGTTATCGATCCGGTCAAGGTCACCAGGTCCGCGGTGCTCAACGCCGCGTCGGTGGCACGCATGGTGCTGACCACCGAAACCGCCGTCGTGGAAAAGCCGGCTGAGAAGGACGACCACGGTCATCACCACGGCCACGCTCACTAGGTAAGCGCTACTCGAAACGCCCCCGGCCTGGTTGCTGGGGGCGTTTTATTTGTTGGTCGGGTCCACCCGAGAACCACAGTTCCACGGCTGCGGCCGGTTTAGTCTCGCGGCATGGACCGCATCTGGCAGTGGGCGTGGGATCGGTACCCATCGAGGTACTCGTGGGTGCTCTACGCGATCTTGTTTGTCCTAATGCTGCCGCCCTACCTGGTTTTCTCGTTCGTTGTTGTCGCCTTTGAGAAGTCGGGTCACTACGGCGAGGCGACCGTCGTCACTGTTGCCGCCGTAATGGTGCTGGCGTACGCGCTGATTCTTCCCGGCAACCGCATGGTCCACCTTGTCGAGCGGTGGGCTGCCGGCCATGAGGCCCACAGCGCAATGGCATTGCAAGCTACCTACGCGTCGGCCCGTGCAACGGTCGTTCGAGGGTTGGGAGCTAATCCTGCATGTACCGCTCTGCAACTTCTGCTTGTTGGTGCGATCGCCGGTGCGAGGGGGGCCCGGCTGATCCAGTACGGAGTCCTGGGCGGCGCCATGGGACTTGGTGTCTCGCTCCTCGCTGTGCACAGTTTCGTAGAAGCCGTGCTGCGGCCGGCCAGAGTTGCGATCGCCGGTGATACAGGGATCGGTGACGCGCTTCCCCGCTCGCGACCGACTTTTGCTGCTTGGTCGAGCCTTTCGGTGCTCGCAGCAATTTTCGTTTTCGCCGTCGGGAGCGCGTTACTGGGCGCCGTGGTGAAGCGGGCTGGCGAGGTACCGTTGCTTGCCCTTGGGATCGGGTTTGCGTTGACGGTTTGCTTCGCGGTGCCGATCGCCGTCGGCACAATGCTGTCACCGTCCCTGCGACCCATTCGCGATCTCGCCGAAGGAACTGACCGTGTCGCGGCCGGCGATTACAGCCAACGCCTGCCCGTGGTTCAGGACGATGACCTCGGCGCGCTGGCGGCGTCGTTCAACCGCATGCAGGCGGGTTTGGCTGAGCGGCAACGACTTCAGGCGGCGTTCGGCACCTACGTCGACCCAGCCCTGGCCGCGCGGCTACTTCAACAGGGCGACGACGTCTTCACCGGTGAGCGCCGCGAGGTGACCGTAATGTTCGTCGACATCCGGGACTTCACTCCGTTCGCAGAGGGGAATGCCGCCGAGGACACGGTCGCTCGCCTCAACGCGCTATTCGAGATCGTCGTCCCAGCCGTCGTCGACGCTGGTGGGCACGTCAACAAGTTCCTCGGCGACGGTGCGCTGGCGGTTTTTGGCGCCCCGAACGACCTCGCGGATCACGCCGAGGCGGCGGTGAACGCCGCTGTGCTGATTCAGGCTCTCGTCTGTGAGCGATTCGGTGGCGCGCTTCGGATCGGCATTGGTATCAATACTGGTGTGGTGATCGCCGGCACCATCGGCGGTGGAGGCAAGCTCGAGTTCACGCTGATCGGCGACACCGTCAACGTCGCGGCCCGTGTCGAGCAGCTCACCAAGACCACCGGTGACGTAATCCTTCTCACGCACCAGACGGTCGACGTCTTGGCTTGTCGACCGGCCGGACTCGTCGACCGGGGATCACATGAGCTGAAAGGGAAGTCAGCCGCGGTGAGGGTCTTCGGGCTCGATCCAGCGGTAACTCCGGCCGATGGTCGATGACATGGCTTACATCCGGCACCACCGAAACCGCGATCGTCGAGAAGCCCGCCGACGAGGACGAGCACGCAGGCCACCAGCACGGCCACGCTCACTAGCATCAGTCGGTAGGAAGCACCCCCGGTCTACGCCGGGGGTGTTTCGGTCAGCGGGTCAGCTGCCGGGAGGAAGGCTCGTCGTTACGGTCGTGATCGGCGTGGACGTGCCGGTAGGGGTGCCCGTGACCGTGACGGTGCTCGTGCTCGTGGACGGCGGTGGCACGGCGACCGTGGTGGTGATGGTGCTGATGCTGGTTGTCGTGGTGGAAGAAGTGGTCGTCGCGGCGGCCGCGGCAATCACACCGCAAGCCACCCGCTTGCCCGAATCATCCGTGGGACTAGTGCCCAAGCTTCCCGGGTCCTGGTGAATGATCAGTGCGGTACCCGAGCTGTTTCTCAGGTCCGAGGCGGTGAACGCGCTTGTCGTGGTGACAAGTTTCGCCGAGCCGTCGGGCCGAACTTCCAATGCAGTCAGGTCGCCGCTCGCGGGGTAGCCGGTGTGATTCGGCGCCTGGTAGACGTCTCCAGCGGAGTAGTAGTCGCCGGCCGAGCCGCCCGCCGGCCCCACCGAACCGGCCTCGCATTTGCCCACCGAATGGACCTGTAGCCCGTGGAACCCTGGGGTCAGCACCTGGTTGGCGCCGGCTTCCACGGTTACGGTCGCATAGCCGCTCGCGAAGTCGAAGGTGGCGTTGGCGACCGCAGTCCCGTCGGCGCTCTTCAACTGCGTAGACATCCGCTCGGCGCCGGACGGCGCGCCGGATGACGTAGTGGGCTGGCTGCCTTGCTGGTTTGTGCATGCGCCTAACGGCGCGGTGGCCGCGGCTAGCGCTGCGACCGCTAGGGATACGGCCATTTTCATAGGCCGTGCTTACCCGGATGGGCCTAGTTCGAAACGATCGCGAATAGTTGCTGGAGCTGCCCGCGGTCCGCGGGCCGCCGCTCCGTAATCGGGGTCGGCGAAGGCGAGACCACGCACGGCCACGCGCACTAACCGCCCGCACAAATTGGAAGAACCCCCGGTATGCCGACACCGGGGGTTCCTGTTGACGCCTTAGCGTGGCTGCCGAGTGTTAGCCGACTAGGACGACAATTGTTGGCTTCGGATGCGACTCTGCGACACCGACGCCGGATGGATTTCGAACACGCCGAACCGATCGCGCGTTGCGTCGGCTGATGCGGTGTGCTCGTTCCGCCATACGACCGACTCACCTGACTGCCGGGCATGCGCGGGTTGGGGATGCTGCTGGAGTCGGTCGAACTTGTCCAGCCGGTGCCCCGGCACGAGCGCGATCTGCATCATCCCGGCAATCGCGCGCAAGAGATTGCCAGCGGTGCGTCGGGTGTCTGCGCCAGCGACGTAGCGGCGTGCGATGGTGAGAAAGTCCTCGGGGTCGACGCCGGCGACGTCGCGGACATGGGTCGTCGGACCGCCTACCTCCCAGGTTCCCAGACCGTTCTCGGGCAGGTAGTGGCGCACGCTGGACTCGAAGAACACGCCATTTCCGGTCTGCTTGGCGATCGTGCGTACTGCTCGCAGGAACATCCACGGCGGGGTTTCGATGTGGCGCACCCGCCGGCCCAACGCCTCGCCTATCGCGTCGGCAATGTCGGTGCCGGACAACAACTTCGGCCCGGTCGGTCGGTAGGCACGGCCGTCATGGCGGTGCGGGTCGAGCAGTGCACCCACCGCGACCCGGGCGATGTCTTCGTTGGACGGAGGCGCATTGTGGCGAGCCCCCGTCGGCATCGGCAACACCCCGAGTTGGGCGGCATAAGGGAGAACCTGCAGATAGTTATCGGCGAAGAACCCGGGATCGACCGCGACGTGGGCGGTGTTCGGCAGCAGTGCGAATAGCTGGTCGGCCAACCACTGATGGCGGGTCATCAACGACGGATGCTCAGGACTGGCCAGCCACTGCCCCAGCGCTACCACTGCCTGCACTCCTGCGTGACGAGCCGCTACGGCAAAAGTGACCGCGGCGTCGAGAGCATGCGGATGGTACGGGGGATTGAAGAATAGCCGGTCCGCCCCGTCCACTGCGGCCTGAACCTGAAGGATGTCAAACATATCCGCAACGACAATCTCAGCGCCTAAGGCCCGGAGACGGTCAGAGCGCCCATCGATGCGATGCACCAACGCCCTCGTTGGCACACCCTTTTCCAACAGCTGGGCGGCCACCGCGCCGCCGATCTTGCCCGCCGCACCGGTAACGAGCACGGGTGTGTTTGTCATTGGAGTTCCTCTCGTAGTCGGGCGGTCGAATGCGTATGTGACCGCTGGTTACATTGGCAGTATGCGATAGTATGTGACCGTTGTCAACATCTCGGTTGGCGTGGGAAGGTGATGACATGAGCCCGGTCAGCGCTGACTCCCGTGGCAAAAAGGGCTACCACCACGGCGCGTTGCATTCGGCGCTGGTTCAGGCCAGCATCGCGTTGGCCCGGGAGGGTGGACCGGATCGAGTGATCCTGCGCGAGGCCGCCCGCGCCGCCGGGGTGTCGCACTCGGCTGCCTACCGCCATTTCGCTGACCGCGAGGCGCTGTTGGCCGAGGTGTCGCGCTTTGCGCGCACCGAGCTCGCCGCGGAGATGCGCCGGCGGGTCAACCGCGCCACGGACGCCCGCCGGCGGTTGCGAGCAGTCGGCACCGCCTATATCCATTTCGCGCTCGCCGAGCCCGGACTGTTTCGCACTGCGTTCACCTCCCATCCCGCCACACTCGGCGACGCAAAGAACGATCGAGCGACCGAAGGCGATGACCAGAAGGACACCAACGCCGACGCCGAGCCCTTCGAGGTTCTTGGTCAAGTCCTCGACGAGGCCCAAGCCGTCGGTCTACTGGATCCTCGCCGCAGGCCGGGGGCCGAGATTGCCGTGTGGTCGGCGGTGCACGGCCTGGCCGCCCTGCTGCTCGATGGACCGTTACCCACGAGCGACGCAGCCATTAAATTTGCGTGGCAGCAGGTGCAAGCGCTCGTCGAGCGCGGACTGCTGAACGGCTAAACGCGATCGCGACCCGGATAGTGCTGGCCACTCACAAACAGGTGTAGCCGCCGTCAATCACGATGTCGGAACCGGTCATATAGCTCGACGCGTCGCTGGCGAGATAGAGGTATATGCCGACGAGTTCGTCGGGCCGACCCAAGCGTCCGAGCGGGATCTTCGGTTCCCACAACGCGTGGTACTCGGAGTATGGCTCCACCAGCTCGGTAAGGATGTAGCCGGGGCTGACGCTGTTGACCCGGATGTTGTGCGGTGCGAACTCCACGGCCATAGCCTTGGTGAGCTGGATGGCGGCTGCTTTCGAGGTGCAGTAGTGGCCCACTTGCTGCGGGGTGTTGACGATGTGGCCCGACATCGATGCCGTGGTGATGATGGTTCCACCGCGTTGCTGGGCGACCATGGCCTTCGCCGCGGCCTGTGCGGTGAGGAAGACGCCGTTGACGTTCGTGTCCTGGATGCTCTGAAACTCCTCCAGCGGCATGTCCAGCAGGCCCTTGAAGGCGATGATCCCGGCGTTGCAT